>NZ_JBQEDL010000033.1:21411-35572 GCF_052106715.1 Gordonia sp. (in: high G+C Gram-positive bacteria) | reverse complement strand
CCCCGTCCCGTCGACCCGTCTGGTTCATGCGCCAGGCAGGCCGCTCCCTCCCCGAATACCGCGCGATACGCGCCGACCGCGGGATGCTCGAATCGTGTTTCGATGCCGAGCTGGTCTGCGAGATCACCATGCAGCCGGTGCGCAGGCACGACACCGATGCGGCGATCCTGTTCTCCGACATCGTCGTCCCGCTGAAAGCCGCGGGCGTCGACCTGGACATCGTGCCGGGTACCGGCCCGGTGATCGCATCACCGGTCCGTACTGCGGCCGACGTCGAAGGACTGCCGCGCCTGGAGCCCGAAGCGGTCGGAGCGGTGACCTCTGCGATCGGACTACTGGTGGACGAACTGCCATCGACTGTGGCACTCATCGGCTTCGCGGGCGCCCCTTTCACGCTGGCGTCGTACCTCATCGAGGGCGGCCCGAGCCGGACGTACGAGAACACCAAGAGGATGATGCTCGGCGCCCCCGAGCTGTGGCACTCGTTGATGGGCCGACTCACCGATCTCACGATCGTGTCGATGCGCGCACAGATCGACGCTGGCGTCGACGCGGTGCAACTGTTCGACTCGTGGGCAGGCACATTGTCTGAGGCGGCGTACGAGACGTTCGTCGCTCCGCACTCGTCACGGGTGATGGCCGAGATCGAGAAGTACGGTGTGCCGCGTATCCACTTCGGGGTCGGTACCGGCGAACTGCTCGGTGCCATGACTCGCGTCGGCACCGATGTGATCGGAGTCGACTGGCGGACCCCGCTGGACGTCGCAGCCGGGCGCGTCGGCCGCGACGTCGCGATCCAGGGCAACCTCGATCCGACGGCGCTGCTCGCGGGCCGACAGGTGGTCGGCGCCGAACTGACTCGGATCATCGCCGAAGGCGACCGCGCAATCGCTGCCGGAACTCCCGGCCACATCGTGAATCTCGGACACGGCGTCCTGCCGAACACCGACGCCGACGCAGTCACGCACGCCGTAGAGTTCGCCCACTCGCTGTGACCGTGCGAGTCGCCGTCATCGGCGGGGGCGTCTCCGGGCTCACCGGAGCCTACGACCTTCGCCGACTGCTCGGCGACGACGCGCATATCGACGTCTTCTGCGCCGATGACTCCCCGGGAGGCATCCTCGCATCCGCCACGGTCGACGGACTGTCCCTCGACGTCGGAGCGGAGGCGTTCATTGTCCGACGCCCGGAGGCTCGCGACTTGGTGGCCGAACTCGGCCTCGGCGACGAGGTCGTCTCGCCCGGTGGAATGCGCCCTGCCGTGTGGTCCGAGGGCCGTCTGCACCCGCTGCCGTCGCCTGCGCTGATGGGCATCCCGGCGACCGCGTCCGCACTCGGCGACCTCGTCGACGACGCCGAGCGTCATATCGTCGAGACCGAGTCCGACCGTGAGATGCACTGGACGCGCGGCGCGGACGTCTCGGTGGGGGAGTTGGTCGCCGACCGCTTCGGTGAGGCCGTCGTGGCTCGCAGCGTCGACCCGATGCTCGGCGGCGTTTACTCGGCCCGCGCCCACGATCTCGGTCTGCGGGAAGCGATCCCGGCCCTGGCCGCGGTTCTCGATGCGGGGGCGCCGTCGTTGACCGCCGCCGTGGCCGACGTGCTGTCTCGACCGACGGGCGACGGTCCGGTCTTCGGTGCGCTGCGCGGCGGATACCGGACACTCGTCGACGCTCTGGTCACTGCGGCGCGCGCCGATGTTCACACCGGCGTGAGCGTCCGCAGCGTGCAGACCGATGGTTCGGCGTACGACGTGGAGGTGGGATCGGCAGCAGACAGGGTCGACGCCTCCGGCTACGACGCGGTACTCGTCGCCGTCCCGGTGTGGACGGCTGGCGCACTCCTCGACGAGGTGGCGCCACCTGCCGCCGACGCGTTCTCCGCCGTCGACGCGGCAGGCTCGGCAGTCATCGCGTTCGCCGTCGACGGCCCCACCCCGGAGCAGTCCGGGGTGCTGGTGGCCTCGGATGCCGGCGATCTGTCGATCAAGGCGATCACGCTCAGCAGTCGCAAATGGCCGCACCTCGCCGCCACCGACGGACGATCGGTGCTTCGTGCGTCGATCGGTCGGCTCGGGCACCCGGTGACCGCGTCGGACGAGGAACTGATCGCGCGGGCCACCGCCGACCTCGGGATCGTGTTCTGCGCCGCCGGACTGTCGGCCCCTCGCGTGCGCGATGCCGCTGTGCAGCGGTGGCCTGCCGGCCTGCCGCACTACGGACCCGGACACCTGTCGGCGATGTCGGCGGCCATCGCGACGTTGCCCGCCGGTCTCGCGGTCGCGGGTTCGGGCTATCGCGGCGTCGGAGTGCCGGCATGCATCGGCACCGCTCGCGACGGCGCGTCCCGACTCGCCGGACACGTGAACGCTCTCACCTGATAGAGATGTCCGATCCGCGCGGTGGCACGATAGAAGCATGAGCCGCCTGGATTACGCAGAAATCAACTCCACTCTCCGCTATCTGATGTTCTCGGTGTTCACCGTGCGCTCCGGAGAACTTCCGGACGACCGCGCCGAGGCGATCGCCGACTTCGAACGCTTCCTCGCCGATGTCGAAGAGACCGGCGTCGTAGTGCGCGGTGTGTACGACGTCGCGGGGATGCGCGGTGACGCCGACTTCATGTTCTGGTGGCATGCCGACACCATCGAGCAGCTTCAGGCCGCGTACTCCACCTTCCGTCGCACGACGATCCTGGGCCGTGCGAGTGATCCGTTCTGGAGCGGCGCCGCGCTGCATCGTCCGGCGGAATTCAACAAGAGCCACATCCCGGCGTTCATGGCGGGCGAAGAGGCGGGCGCGTACGTGTGCGTATACCCGTTCGTGCGGTCGTACGAGTGGTATCTGCTGCCCGACGAGGACCGCCGCAAGATGCTCGTCGACCACGGGATGGCCGCTCGCGGCTACAAGGATGTGCGAGCCAACACGGTTCCCGCGTTCGCGCTCGGCGACTACGAGTGGATCCTCGCGTTCGAGGCGCCCGAACTCGACCGCATCGTCGACCTCATGCGCGACCTGCGAGCCACAGAGGCCCGCATGCACGTCCGCGTGGAGATCCCCTTCTTCACCGGTCCGCGTGTGGAGCCGGCCAAACTCCTCAACGCCCTGCCCTGAGAGGCTGTCGCCCCGCGTACCGAGTCGCGCCGCACGCTTGTCGAGCGGAGTCGAGACGGTCCCGCTTGTCGAGCGGAGTCGAGACACTGGATCTCGACTCCGCTCGATCAGCGTGGGGTCCCACTTGATCGGCGTGCGCGGAGTCGAGACAGTTCAGCTGTCGGCAGGTACCAGCCGGAGGCTGATCGAGTTGATGCAGTACCGGAGATCGGTTGGGGTGTCGTACCCCTCCCCGGCGAAGACGTGGCCGAGGTGGCTGTGGCAATTGGCGCACAGCACCTCGGTGCGGCGCGTGCCGAGTGAGTCGTCGTGCCGTTCGATGACGGTCTCGCCGGCGAGGGGCGTGAAGAACGACGGCCAGCCGCAGTGCGATTCGAACTTGGTCTCGCTACGGAACAGTTCGGCGCCGCAGGCCCGGCAGGCGTAGACGCCGACGTCCTTGGTGTCGGTGTATTCGCCGACGAAGGGGCGTTCGGTGCCTGCCTGCCGTAGCACCTGGAATTCGGCTGGACTCAAGCGTTCGCGCCAGTCGGCGTCGGTGAGCTTGGTGAAGTCTTCACGTCCGTTCGATGCGTCGTTCGTCATATGTCCCAGGGTAGCGACGTCAGGCGGTGGGCGTCGGCTCCCGCTCCGCCGCCGCTTCGGCGCCCTGGCCGGCGGCCGGTATGTCGAGGACGCCGTCGCGCCGCATGTCGAGGTAGCGGAACAGCAGGGAACCGAAGACGGCGACCATCAGCAGCGACCAACCCCACGTGACCTTGCCGTATTCGAGGTACCGGCCGAACGGCTCCCACTCGTTCGAGTAGTACACGTCGAACGACAAACACCCGTAGGCACCGAGCCACGCAGGCCAGTTCCGCACCGCGGAGCCGGCGCGCAGCACGGTCGCCATCAACGGGAACAACAACATCGAGTAGTAGGCCTGGCCGAGCGATCCGACGAGGAAGAACGTTCCGAGCAGGACGCCGGACGAGGTTGCGAGCCACATCAATTCGTCGGTGCGACGGTAGTAGCGGTACAGGAACCACAGGCTGAACACGGCCATCACGACGAACGCGATGCGCAACAGCAGCACGAGCCAGCCGTCGATTCCGAAGTACGCGCCGTTGCCGGTGATCGAACTGTTGTAGTAGTCGCGGGATTCGCCGAGGTACGGGACGGTCCGTTTGATGAAGTCCAACGGATCGTTCGACAGTGGCCACGCGAGGGCGTTGAGCACCAGGGGAACTCCGACCGCGGTGATCAGGATCTTCCATTGCCGGTTCAACAAGACCAGCAGGAGCAGTGGCGCGAGGATCGGTTTGACGGCGAATGTCAGTCCGATCGCAACGCCGGCCCACAGGTCGTACCTGCGGAGCATCAGCATCATGAACGCGAGCATGCCGAGGAGGACGAACGCGTTGAAGTTGGTGAAGATCAGAGTGTGCGCGACGGTCTCGGTGCTGAAGAACGCGAAGATCAGCGCCGGGAAGATCCAGGACCGGTGGTCGTACCCGAACAGGCGGGTCAGAAGGTAGGCGCACGCGAGGATGGCGACGACGCTCAGCGCGATGAAGATCCACCGTGAGTTCTGCGGATCGATGATCGCGAGCGGCGACATCAGCAGCGAACCCGATGGCGGATACAGGTAGTGCGGGTTCACCGTGTCGTAGTTCTCGTTGTACACCGCGCGCTGATTGAGGAACGCGAGAGCAGCGTTGTAGACGGGGGTGAAGTCGTCGGTTCGCGCGCCGTTGACCGCGAGGATCAGCGACCGGTGGATCACCATCATGATGCTGATCGGCCAGAGGATGAAATGCCCGATACGCGTCGGATCGACGCGCGGATGCAGGTAACGGTCTACAACGCTCACCCGCGAACCGTACTACATGGAACCGGCGACATCGCTCACGCCGGACACGACCGCGAGGCAGGTGCCTTCATGGGTTCGGGCGCGAGGTACTCGTCGAGGACGCCGCCCGCACAGTCGCTGTGCGCGAGGACCGAGAATCCGAGGCCGTCCCAGGTGACGGCGGTCGGTGAGGCCTTTGCCGCGGACAGCGTCTGCGTCAGTTGGTCGACGACGGCGCTCCCGTTGAACGGGTCGTTGGCGCCGACCAGGACCAACGGATCCACGGCGAGGGACTCGGGCGGAGCGGGGGCGTCGGTACTGCCCCAGCCGTCGCAGTCGGCGAGGTCGAGGGCAGTCGTGACCGCGGTCATCGGGGCCTCGCCGGACCAGTCTCTGACCAGTCCGGAAAGCTCCTGCAGACCAGGTCGGCCCCGGAGATCGTTGCACCGTCCGACGAGTCGGCCGTCGGTGCCGCGTACCGACGCGGCCGCTCTCGCGTAGGAGCGCAGAGCGGAGGTGTCGCCGCGATCGGCGTCGGCGATCGCCGAGCCGAGCTTCTTGATACCGGCGGGCGACATGTCGTCGAGGGCGATAGCCGTGGTGACCGCGTCGAGCACCTGCTTGTCGGACAGCCCGTCGAGGTCGCCGGACGCCCCGGCGTCGATCACGCGCCGGAGAACCGCTGCGCTGTCGCTGCCGAGAGCGCACGCGGCATTGGCACAGCGTTGAGCGAACGTGGTCAACGATTTCTGGACGCCGCGTGCGCGCGCGGCGGCGCTCTCGCGGGCCGCCACGTTGTAGCCGACGGGCGAGTCGAGGACGAGGCGGCCCAGCTGATCGGGGTGCGCGGCGGCGTACCGGAGTGCGACCGACGACCCGTCGCCGACACCGATGAGACCGAGACGATCGACGCCCCAACGCTCGCGCAGGCCTTCCAGGTCGCGGGCGGCGGCGTCAACCGAGTAGGCGAGTTGGTCGGGGGAGAGGGTCTCGGTGCACAGGTCGGCGGCTGCTCTGCCCGCGGTGCCGACCTCGGTGGCGCGCGCGTCCACATCGCGTCGAGCGCCTGCGGCGTTCGAGTTCAGTACGTTGCGCTGGGCGGTCGTCAGGCAGTCGACGGTGGCGCCTAAGCCGGTGCCGCGGAAGTCGACGGCGACGATGGGATGGCGGTCGAGGAGCGTCTTGCCGTCGCCGTCGGCGAGCGCCAGCAGGGTGCGTGAACTCGGCAGGTCGGTGCCGCTGGTGAGGACGAGCGGAGGAGCCTGCTTCGGCGTCGACTCGGTTGCCGCGCGCATCGCGCCGATTCGGATGGTCTCGTCGGAGTCGGCGTCGACAGGTACGTCGTAGGTCGCGCACTGAACGAGGACGCCGTCTGGGGCATCGGCGTCGTACGCCTTGCGCAGCTTGTCTCCGCACGACCGCCAGTTCAGATCCCGGTCTGGGACTTGGAGGTCGGGGAGCTTCGGAGCCTCGGTGGCGTCGCCCGCGGGTCGATCGCCGCGCACGATGTCCGGCCCGGTGTCCGGACCTACCGCGCAACCGGCCGCCAAAACGGTGACGGCGGTGGCCACCAGAACGGCGGCGGACAGTCGTGCGCGGTGCGTGGACGGCATAGTCGCGAGCCTACCGACCGCCGGTATCCCGACCACTTGTGACGTCGTCGCGCACGGTCTCCCACAGTTGGTACAGGAATCCTTCGTCGTCGCCGAGGATCGTCGTGGCGCGCATCGGGTGAGGAAGACGGTACGGGAGGGACAGTTCCTGGTCTCGGAGCCCGAGGCCCGCGCCGTGCGCGATGCGCGGAGCCTCGCCGAGGACGAGCGTGGGGCTGACGGTGAGGATCAGTTGGTCGAGGACGCCCGCGGCGGCGAACGCGGCGAGCAGCCGCGGTCCGCCTTCGATGTCGATGCGGGTGAGTCCGCGTGATGCGAGTTCGGCGACGAGGGCAGCAGGGTCCACGGTGTCGGTGCCGCAGTCGATCAGCGTCGCGCCCGCCGCCGTCAGACGTTCCCGGGCGTCTGCCGGAGCCGACGTACAGGTGGCGACGAGGACGTTGGAGGCGGCGACGGTCGTGAAGTCGTCGGGGATGGACAGGCTGCGCGAGGTCAGCACGAGCGTGGGCGGGGGCGTGTCGCCGTCCAACGAGCCTGGGCCGTAGCCCTCGAGGACGGCAGTGCTCGCTCCGACCACGACGACGTCCGCGAGTGCGCGCATCGTGTGGAAGACGAGGTGGTCGCCGTCGCCGCCGAGCATGCCCGAACGCCCGTCGATCGTCGCCGCTCCGTCGATGCTCGCGATAAATGTGGCGCGGACCGTCGGTTCCGACGTATCGGGGAACGCGAACACCCGGGTCAGATCTGACTCTGTGATGTTTGTCGCTTTCTGCATGAGGAACATGAGTCCATCATCCACGTGGTCGCTACCCTTACCGGATGCTGGCACGACTGAGCGACCGGAATCCTGTTCTGGCTCCCGACCAACTCATCGGCGAAATGGTTCCTCCGAGGATGTTCGACGAGGTGAGCTTCGACTCGTACATTCCCGATCCGAACGAACCGAGCCAGGCTGAGGCGGTTGCGGCGGCGCGCGATTTCGTCGCTCGGGCCGCCGAGGTTCGCTCGGGTGCCAAGAAGAAGGGGCTGTTCCGGAAGGCGTCGACGCCCCAGGGCATCGGTCTGTACCTCGACGGCGGCTTCGGTGTCGGTAAGACGCACTTGCTGGCGTCGGTGTACCACTCGATGCCGGGCCCGAAGGCGTTCGCCACATTCGGCGAGGTGACCAACGTCGTGGGCGCACTCGGCTACATCGACGCGCTGGAGCGGCTGGCGGACCACAGCGTGCTGTGTATCGACGAGTTCGAGCTCGACGATCCTGGTGACACGATGGTCGTCTCCCGTCTGCTGACCGAATTGGTGGCGCGCGGCGTGTCGATCGTCGCGACGTCGAACACTCTCCCGGGCCAGCTCGGTGAGGGACGTTTCGCCGCGCAGGACTTCCTACGCGAGATCCAGAAGCTCTCGGGGATCTTCGAGACCCTCCGCGTGGACGGTCCGGACTACCGTCACCGTGATCTTCCGCCTGCCCCTGAACCGTCGAGCGACGCCGCTCTTGAGGCGCTGGCCGCCGACACGGAGGGCGCCACGCTCGACAAGTACGAGGACTTGGTCGCCCACCTCGCGAAACTGCACCCGTCGAAGTACAAGTCGCTCGTCGACGGCGTCACCCTGGTCTGCATCGAGGACCTGCGTCCGGCGTCCGACCAGGCGGTCGCGCTGCGCCTCGTCGCGCTCGCGGACCGCTTGTACGACGCGGAGATCCCGGTCAGCGTGTCGGGCGTGAAGCTCGATGAACTCTTCACCCCGGAGATGGTCGCAGGCGGCTACCGCAAGAAGTATCTGCGCGCCACGTCTCGACTGCTGGCCCTCTCGCGCTTCGCTGAGGCCGACGCGTAGGTCGGCGCGCGGCCTCCTGCAGGTCGAGCCCCCCGCCCGTTGGTTGAGTCCGCGGCCGTTGGTTGAGTCCGCGGCCGTTGGTTGAGCGCCCGCCCGTTGGTTGAGCGCCCGCCCGTTTGTTGAGCGCCCGCCCGTTGGTCGAGCCCCCGCCCGTTGGTCGAGCCCCCGCCCGTTGGTCGAGCCCCCGCCCGTTGGTCGAGCGGAGTCGAGACCTCGCCGCAGCCTTGCGAGACCCGATCTACAGACGCCGACCCATCACGAAGTCCTGTTCGATCGACCCGTTCATATCGAAGGTTCTGGCGCCGATCTCGGCGAAACCCATCTTGCGGTAATACTTCTGCGCGCGTTCGTTGAGTTGGTTGACGCCGAGCCAGGCGTAGTCGGCTCCGTGGTTGCGTGCTGCGTCGAGCGACGCCTGCATCAACGCGTGCGACGGCCGCGTGTGGTTGCGTGACCCGTGATGGTCGGGGAGGACGTACATCTTGGAGATCTCCGCGAGAGTTCCGGCCGCCAGTGCGGCGGATCTGCCGTCTGCCGACTCGAGAGCCGCGCGGACGTCGTCGTTGTCGGGCCGGCCGTAGATGAGCAGGGCGTACCCGATCACCGCTCCGGCGTCGTCGCGGTAGGCGAGCACCTGTTTCGTCGGGTCGGCCATGTACTCGGCGAACTTGTCCGGCGACAACTGCGCGTCGATGTGGGCGACGATGTCCGCGGGCGACGAATGCGGCGGACACGCCAGCGGGAACGTGACCGCGGCGACCGCGGCCACGGATTCTGCGTCTGCACGGTCGGTGACGATGGCGATGGTCGGGGAGTGCACTCCTGACACGATAGCGATGTCAGGTCGCTTCCGAGACGTCAGCGCTCCTCGAACTCGGCCTGCTCGAATCCGAGGACACTTGCGCTACCCCGAGCCCGTCTACTTCCGTCGGAACCAACCGCGCTTGCGTTCGGGCTCCACGGCGGTCGCGGCGACCGGCTGCTCGTCGCCGGCAGCGAACGTCAGCTGCAGAACCGTCTTGTCCGGATCCAACGCGGACGGTGCGTGCAGGGCGTACAGCTCGGCGTCCTCGGTGGTCCCGAGGGAGTGTCCGTCGCCGATCACCGGTCCGTTCTGCAGCTGGTAGATCGCGATGTTTGCGAGCCGAGCGAACGTGTCCTCGGCGGACTCGGGCGATTCGACGATTTCGATGTCCATCAGTCCGAGCATGTCCATGCCGCGGGTGTGCCCGGTCATCACGCCGTCGGTGCGGGGTGCGACGTTCAGTGCAACCCACGCAGGCAGGATCGGGTCGGGAAGTGTCTCCAACGTGAGATCGCGGAAGAGTTCGGGCACGATCACGTGATTCGCACTGCCGAAGTAGACGGCGACGATCGACTCGCTCACCGCGATCGCCGAGGCGATCGCCTTCGACAGGAGTGCGGCATCGGAGATCGCCGTCAGATGAGAAGCAGCGTCACCGCCTGTGCGGAGGACGCTGATGATCGTGTGCGCGTCGTACGACGTCGGGACAGGCGTCGAATCCGGCCACAGACGGCTGTACTGGGCGATCTCGTGGAGGTCGTCGCCCACCGGCGCCGGGACGCTCATCACCGCGATCAGCGCATCGCCGTACGAGAGGGTGAGGGGACGATCCTCGTCGACGTTCTCGGGACCATCGACCGTCAATGACTCTGGTTTTAGGTCGGGGAAGTCGGCGAGCATCTGCTGCCTGAGCGTCTCGCCCGTGATTTCCGGATCGAGTCGGCTCTGGAACAGCATCGCGAGGCTTGGCACGGCTACAGAAGTCCTAACGCTTGGGGCTATAGGGGCTACGAAGTGCTGATGTGGGCTGACATCACCTGACAGGATACGTGCGGCCGGAATCTGGTCGATGTGCAGTCTCGGTGACGCAGTCGGCCGTGCGTCTATACATGAGAATGAGTTCAGCCCCGGCCGTAGACCGGGGCTGAACTCATTCGTGGTGCGCGATACAAGGATTGAACTTGTGACCTCTTCCGTGTCAGGGAAGCGCTCTCCCACTGAGCTAATCGCGCGGGACGAAATCTGTGGTGGAGGTGGCGACGGGAATCGAACCCGTGTGCACGGCTTTGCAGGCCGTTGCCTCACCACTCGGCCACGCCACCACGAGGCGAGATACTCGCTCCGAGCGGATGACGGGATTCGAACCCGCGACCCTCACCTTGGCAAGGTGATGCGCTACCAGCTGCGCCACATCCGCACCGCATGGCCGAACTATTGTCGGCCAGCGAGGACAAACTCTATCCGGTCGTCGTCGCGGATGCCAAATCGGGTGGTCGCGAAGATGAACAGCACTGCGACTCGGCTGGGGCGAGGCGGTTCTCCGGCGCGTGAAACGACGAAGACCCGCTCGAATACGAGCGGGTCTTAATCAATGGTGCGCGATACAAGGATTGAACTTGTGACCTCTTCCGTGTCAGGGAAGCGCTCTCCCACTGAGCTAATCGCGCGGGACGAAATCTGTGGTGGAGGTGGCGACGGGAATCGAACCCGTGTGCACGGCTTTGCAGGCCGTTGCCTCACCACTCGGCCACGCCACCACGAGGCGAGATACTCGCTCCGAGCGGATGACGGGATTCGAACCCGCGACCCTCACCTTGGCAAGGTGATGCGCTACCAGCTGCGCCACATCCGCATGCTGGTGAGCCCGCCTTGTGGGCTGCTCGCCAGCGGACAGAACACTATAGGTACAGACGGCCCGATGACAAATCGGCAGGTGAGAGAGTTACATGTATGTGTTTTTGCACATGGGGTGCGCTGTCGACGCTGAGTTGCGGGGCGGCGGGGACGTGCGCGACAGCGGATTCGGCGACCGGTGAGGGGATTTGCCGCATCCGCGCGCGGGTGTGTAGTCTCATCCCTCGTGCGAAGCGCTGCTGTTGCTTCGTGACAACTCGATACGGTCCCGTGGCTCAGTGGAAGAGCGTCCCGTTCACACCGGGAAGGTCGCTGGTTCGATCCCAGCCGGGACCACAGCAGGCAAGCGTCCGGCATCAATCGATGTCGGACGCTTTGTTGTGTCTGCGCGCCGGCCGTCGTCGCCTCCTGGACTCCGTTGCCGCACCGTCAACTCCGTTGTCGCGTCTTCAATGCGTCTTAGCAGCCTGGGCACAGGCTGCTAAGACGCAATGAGGCTGCGACGAGCTATATGAGGGTGCGGCGAGGTAGGTGAGGCTGCGTCGGCAAGACGCATGACCTGGACGAACGGGGCAGACGGGATGGTTCGGTCACGACTGTGTCGTCCCGTACCTAGGGCGGCGCGCGGACGTACGATCCTCTCGTGAGAGACCGCTCGTCGATGCGATCGACGACTACGACGATGATCGTCATCGCGGCGTGTGCCGCGGTGCTGGCCGTCTGCTGGCATATCTGGGCAGCACCGTTCAACGACCCTGTCTACGGGTTGTTCCACAACGGCATCGACACCCGGGTGTACCGCGGCGGCGGGACGGCGGTGTGGGACGGGACGCCGCTCTACGACCTGCCCGTCTACAAGGTGTGGCGGTTCACGTACACGCCGTTCGCGGGACTGCTGATGGTGCCGCTCGCCGGATTCGGGGTGCACACCGCGTTACTGCTGTGGAACATCGGCAACGTCGTGAGCCTCCTGCTCGTGGTCGGCGTCTCGATGCACGCGATGAGATTTCGATTCGACGCGCGACTCGTGGCGTTCACGATCCTCGCCTCGATCGCGTCGACCGTTCTCGAACCCGTCCACACGACGCTCTGGAACGGGCAGATCAACTTGATCCTCGCACTGGTGGTGATCCTCGACCTGACCGTGCGGAGCGGACGACTGCGCGGCGTGGGGGTCGGCCTCGCTGCCGGGATCAAACTCACTCCGCTGTTCTTCGTGGCCGATCTGCTGGTGACCAAACGGTTCCGAGCGGCCGTGATCGCCGTCGTGACGTTCGCCGCGACCGTCGTAGTAGGAATACTCGTGCTCGGCGACGAGGCGATACGTTTCTGGACCGACCAGGTATCGGAGACCAAACGCATCGGCCGGCTCGATGCATCCGCCAACCAGACCTTCCACGGCTACTTCGCGCGACTGGAGACCTTCGGCGTCGCGCACCCGCCGTCGTGGCTCTGGTTGCCCGTCGGGGTGATAGTCGGAGCACTGGGACTGTGGGCCGCCCGCGTTGCCTACCGAGCCGGAGGCAGTCTCCTCGCCATCTCCATCACGGGTATGACGTCCTGCGCGATCGGCCCGTTCTCGTGGGGGCACCACTGGGTCTGGATTCTGCCGCTGCTGATGGTCGCGACTGTGCACGCCGCCGACCATGCACGCCGCAGGCGACCCGTGACTTGGGCGTGGTGGCTGGCACCCGCCGCCATCGTGGCCCTGACCTTCGCATATACCCAGCCGACAGTCGTGCGGGTCTTCGGGTCGAGGGGAAAGTTCCTCGACGGCACGGTCTTCGGCGCGTTCCGCGGCTTCATCAGTTCGCCGACGACTGGCTGGCACCTCCCGCTGCAACTCGTCGCGAGCGGGGCCTATCTCGTCGTCCTCCTCGGCACGATCGCTGTGACACTGTGGTGGGGAAGGCGTGCACGACGGGTCGAGGTTGAGCCGGTCGAGGGCGATGCGGGGTCGATGATCTCCTCGTCTTGACAAACGTCGAGACGCCAACGTCTTATATCGGAGAACAATTGTTATCACATACTCCGGTGAGCGGCCGGTCGAAGGGAAACACATGGACGTGGAGTGGTCTCCGGCGGACATCGCATTTCGCGACGAGGTCCGGGCCTTTCTCGATGAGAAGTTGACGCCGGAGTTGGCGCGGGCCGGACGGTTGATGACCAGCGTCTACTCCGACCACGAAGCATCAATGGCGTGGCAGGAGATCCTGCGCGAGCGGGGATGGGCCGCACCCGCGTGGCCGGTGGAGTACGGCGGCTGCGAGTGGAGTCTCACCCAGCACTACATCTTCAGCCGTGAGATGACGCTCGCCGGTGCGCCCGACCTGTCGCCGATGGGCATCCGCATGGTTGCCCACGCGATCATGAAGTTCGGCACCCAGGAGCAGAAGGACTACTTCCTGCCCGGAATCCTCACCGGTGACATCTTCTTCTGCCAGGGCTACTCGGAACCGGAGGCCGGATCGGACCTCGCCTCACTGAGTATGTCGGCCGTCGACGACGGTGATCATCTGATCCTCACCGGCAGCAAGATCTGGACGACGCACGCCACCGAGGCGAACTGGATGTTCGCCCTGGTCCGCACCTCACGGCTGGAACGCAAACAGCAGGGCATCACGTTCATCCTCATCGACATGACGTCGCCGGGCATCGAAATCCGTCCGCTAGTCATGACGTCCGGGGAAGAGATTCAGAACCAGGTCTTCTTCGATCAGGTGCGCGTCCCCAAATCGGGCGTCCTCGGCACGATCGACGACGGGTGGTCGGTCGCGAAGTATCTGCTCGAGTTCGAGCGAGGCGGCGGCGCGGCCGCCCCCGCACTGCAGGTGATGCTCGAGAACCTGACGGCTGATGCCGCCGAGGCACGCGTCGCGGGCGGCCCGCGCCTCGTCGACGATCCGCTGTTCGCCGCGAAACTTGCGGATGCGCGAATCCGCACCGAGGTGCTCGAGATCCTCGAGTACCGCGCCCTGGCCACCGTCGCCGCAGGCAAGAACCCGGGACCAGCGTCGTCCATGGGCAAAGTGCTCGCCACCGAGCTCAGCCAGACGATCACCGAACTCGCCATGGAGGCCGCAGGGCGTTACGGACGTGCCTACCA
>NZ_JBQEDL010000033.1:0-21401 GCF_052106715.1 Gordonia sp. (in: high G+C Gram-positive bacteria) | reverse complement strand
CCGCACGTCACCGCACCGGGTGGGCCGATCGCCGAGTTCACCCCGCCCGCCGACGGATATGCCGGAGGGGAGCCCTGGCAAGCCGTCGCCCCGTTGCACTACTTCAACGATCGTGCGGGATCCATCTACGCGGGCAGCAACGAAATTCAACGAAACATTCTCGCTAAAGCAGCTTTGGGGCTCTGACACACATGGACTTCGATCTCTCCGCAGAGCAGCAGTTGCTGCGCAACGGACTCACCCAGTTCCTCGCCAACCGATACGGGCTCGAGGACTCGCGCGCAGCGGTCAAGACCGGTGCGCGATGGCAGCCCGAGATATGGAAGGCATTCGCTAACGACCTCGGCATTCTGGGCGCCACGTTGCCCGAATCGGTCGGCGGTATGGGCGGCGGACCCGTCGAGACGATGGTCATCGCCGAGGTACTCGGGCACGCCCTCGTCGTTGAGCCGTACGTCAACACCGTCGTCGTGGCGGGCGGCCTCCTATCTGGGATCGGCTCGGACGTCGCGAACGCCGTGACCGAACAGATAGCGGCAGGGGATGCGATCGTCGCGCTCGCCGCCGCCGAAGACTCGTCCGACGACCTGACCTCCGTCTCGACCACCGCCCATCGGGACGGCGACGAGTGGCTGATCAACGGGTCCAAAGCACTCGTCGTCGATGCTCCGCTCGCGACGCATTTGATCGTCACCGCCGTCGCGGACGACGACCTCGGCCTGTTCGTCTTCCCCTACGACGAGTCGGCCGGCGCCGTTACCGCGCACGACATCCGCACGGTCGACGACCGGCAGGCCTCCGACATCGTGTTCGCAGACCTCCGCATCCCCGGCGACGCGCTCCTCGCGACCGGCGACGAGGCGTCCGCAGCTCTGGCGCGTGCCGTCGACGAAGGGGCCGCGGCGATCTGCGCCGAGGCCGTCGGATCGATGCGCAAAGTGCTCGACGACACCGTGGAGTACAGCAAGCAGCGTCAGCAGTTCGGGGCGCCGCTGAGCAGCTTCCAGGTGCTCAGTCACCGCATGGTCGACATGCTGATGGAAGTCGAACAAGCCTCCGCCGCATCGCTTCTGGCCACCATCAGATTGGATGCCGAACCGGAGGTGCGAGCTCGCGCGGTGTCGGCTGCCAAGGTCACGGTCGGGCGCGCCGCCCGCTTCGTCGGCCAGAACGCGGTGCAGTTGCACGGCGGCATGGGGATGACCGAGGAACTCGCGATCGGCCACTACTTCAAGCGTCTGTCCGCACTGCAGTACGAGTTCGGCAGCACCGACCGCCACCTTGCGCGATACGTGGAGTTGACGACGCCGCCTCACTGAATTCGGTCGTCGGCGATGGCCGTGTGGTCGCGTTGTTGAGTGGGCGGTAGGGACTGCTGGACGGATAGGTGACGCAACCCCGTATTGCTGTGGAGCGGGCCGAGCGCTCGTGCGAGCGGTGTTTCTGTTGGTCGAGCGGCGTCGAGATCTCGACTCCGCTCGATCGGCGGGGGTCGGGCTCGATCGGCGGGGGTCGCGCTCGATCGGCGGGGAGTCTCGATAGACGCGGTACGGCGCTGTTCGGGGCGAACCGATACCATCAGGCTCGACAGTTTCATGTCGTCAGTCCGAGAAACACAGGAGTCAGCAAGTGCCCGACAACGTCGCGTCCGCCCACCGAGTTCGCCTTCCCGAGACCGTGCGGGTTCCGGCGGGCACTACGGCGGGCGCAGCGATGCGGGACGCCGACCTGCCCGAAGGCGTCGAACTGCCGAACAAGGGTCCGCAGGCCGTCGTCGTCGTGCGCGAAGCGGACGGCACGCTCCGTGACCTTTCGTGGGCGCCGGACACCGATAAGTACGTCGAGCCGGTGACCGCCGACTCCGACGACGGGCGGTCGGTGATCCGCCACTCCGCGGCGCACGTCCTCGCTCAGGCGGTGCAGGATCTGAACCCGAAGGCGCGGTTGGGGATCGGCCCGCCGATCGCCGACGGCTTCTACTACGACTTCGCGGTCGACGATCCGTTCACGCCCGAGGACCTCAAAGCCCTCGAGAAGTCGATGCGCAAGATCATCAAGTCCGGTCAGAAGTTCTCGCGCCGCGTCTACGAGTCGAAAGACCAAGCGCGCGAAGAATTGGCGAACGAGCCGTTCAAACTCGAGTTGATCGACGACAAGGGTGCAGCAGACGACGACGAGGTCATGGAGGTCGGCGGGGGAGATCTCACCGCTTACGACAATCTGAACCCCCGCACGGGCGACCGCGTGTGGGGCGATCTATGCCGCGGCCCGCACGTGCCGACCACTAAGTACATTCCGGCGTTCAAACTGACTCGCAGTTCGGCCGCGTACTGGCGCGGCGACCAGAGCCTGGCCGACCTGCAGCGCGTGTACGGCACCGCGTGGGAGTCCACTGAGGCGATGGATCTGTACCTGGACCGACTCGCCGAGGCCGAGAAGCGCGATCACCGCCGACTCGGCAGCGAATTGGATCTGTTCAGCTTCCCCGACGAACTTGGGTCGGGGCTGCCGGTGTTCCACCCCAAGGGCGGCATCATCCGCAAGGAGATGGAGGACTACTCGCGCGAGCAGCACGCGGCGGCCGGGTACGAGTTCGTCAACACTCCGCACGTCACCAAGGGGCACCTGTTCGAGGTGTCCAGGCACCTCGACTGGTACGCCGACGGCATGTTCCCGCCCATGAAGCTCGATGCCGAGTACAACGAGGACGGAACTGTTCGCAAGCCCGGCCAGGACTACTACGTCAAGCCGATGAACTGCCCGATGCACAACTTGATCTACCGTTCGCGCGGCCGCTCGTACCGCGAACTCCCGCTGCGGCTGTTCGAGTTCGGCTCGGTGTACCGATATGAGAAGTCCGGGGTCGTCCACGGACTGACTCGCGCACGTGGCTTCACCCAGGACGATGCGCACATCTACTGCACGCAGGAGCAGGTGGTCGAAGAGCTGACCACCACGCTGAACTTCGTGCTCCAGTTGCTCAAGGACTACGGCCTGGACGACTACTACCTGGAGTTGTCCACGCAGGACCCGAAGAAGTCGGTCGGGTCCGACGAGGTATGGGCCGAAGCGACCGACACCCTGCGCCAGGTCGGCGAGGCATCCGGTCTGGAGTTGGTGCCAGATCCTGAAGGCGCCGCGTTCTACGGCCCCAAGATCTCGGTGCAGGTCAAAGATGCGCTCGGTCGCACCTGGCAGATGTCGACGCTACAGCTCGACTTCTTCGAGCCGGAGCTGTTCGAACTCGAGTACACGGCGTCGGACGGCACCAAGAAGCGTCCGGTGATGATCCACCGCGCGCTCTTCGGCTCCATCGAACGATTCTTCGGCGTGCTCACCGAGCACTATGCAGGCGCCTTCCCGGTCTGGCTCGCGCCGGTCCAGGTGGTCGGCATCCCGGTGGCCGAGGCGTTCGCAGGCCACCTGCAGACGACAATCAACCGACTCAAGAGCCGTCGGGTCCGCGCCGAGGTCGATCACTCCGACGACCGGATGCAGAAGAAGATCCGCAACTACACCACCGCCAAGGTGCCGTTCATGCTCCTCGCGGGCGAGCGGGATGTGGAGGCCAACGCGGTGAGCTTCCGGTTCCGCGACGGTACTCAGCTCAACGGCGTCGACGTCGACGACGCAGTGGTGGCGATCGACGAGTGGGAGGAGTCCCGACGCAACGACTCACCGACAGCCGACACGATGCGCGAGTTTCTGGAATTCGTGCGGAAGCGCCGATGACCGCGGCGGACGGGTCGGCGCGCGAGGCACTCGAGCGACTCTGGACGCCTCACCGGATGAGCTACATCACCGCGTCGGCGCCGAAGAAAGCGTCCGACGGCGGTGAGCTCACCGGCCACCCGTTCCTCGACATCCCGCGGATGACCGACGAGGAGGGCTTGATCATCGCGCGCGGCGGGTCCGTGTACGCCGTGCTCAACCTGTACCCGTACAACCCGGGCCACACCATGATCGTCCCGTACCGCCAGGTCGCCGATCTCGAGGACCTGACCGTCGACGAGTCACGCGAGTTGATGGCGTTCACCCAGCATCTGATCCGCGTCATCAAGTCGGTGTCGAACCCCACCGCGTTCAACGTCGGGCTCAACCTGGGCGCCGCGGCAGGCGGATCGCTGTCGGAGCACCTGCACCAGCACGTCGTGCCACGATGGACGGGCGACGCGAACTTCATCACTGTCGTCGGCGACACCAAGGTGATGCCGCAACTGCTTCACGACACACGCGCGCTCCTCGCGCAGTCGTGGACGGACCTCGGGGGACCACAGAGTGCTTAGCATCAAAGGCCGCGCATCGGTGTCGAAGGTGACCTTGCCGATCGGCCGCGCGCTCATCCGGACGGGCCTGACACCGGACCTGATGACGATCATCGGAACCCTGGTCACGGTAGCCGCGTCGATCTGGTTGTTCTCGCAGGGCTACCTGTTCGCCGGTGCGCTCGTCACGTGGGCATTCGTCATGTTCGACATGCTCGACGGTGCGATGGCCCGCGCCAGAGGCGGGGGGACGCGCTTCGGTTCGGTCCTCGACGCGACATGCGACAGGATCGCCGACGGTGCGATCTTCGGCGCGCTTGCCTGGTGGGCCGCCGTGCAGAAACCGCACGAGCTACTGCTGATCGCGACGATGATCTGCCTGGTGACGTCGCAGGTGATCTCGTATGCCAAGGCGCGGGCCGAGGCCGCGGGACTCAATGGCGACGGTGGGCTCATCGAGCGACCCGACCGATTGATCATCGTTCTTGTCGGCGCGGGCCTCACCGACTTCCCCGGCCTGCACTGGTCGTGGGCGATCCACGTCGCGATGTGGGCGCTCGCGGTACTGAGTCTGATCACCGTCGCGCAACGCATGTGGTCGATCTACTGTTCGCCTGGCGCCCGCGACCTGATCCCGTCGGCAGCGCCCGCCGCCGATGATCCGACCGAGGAGGCCTGAGAGCGTGCTGGGTGGAGTTGGCGACATCATGTCCGACTTCGGCTACCGAGCGGGATGGGCGGCCGTCAAATACTCGCCGGAGCCGCTGGCGCGCGGCGTCTTCGACGCCGCAGGAACGTTCGTGGGAAAACGCCACGGTGGGCCGCGGCAGCTCCGCAAGAACCTGGCGCGGGTCATCGGCACGACGCCGGACGACGTTCCCGGCGACCTCGTCGAGGAGGCGATGCGCTCGTATGCGCGCTATTGGCGCGAAGCGTTTCGCCTGCCAACGACCGACCCGGACGAGATCGCCGCAAGCGTGACCATGACCGATCACGACCGAGACGCGATCGCGGCGTCTGTACAGTCCGGTCGCGGCGTGATCATGGCGTTGCCGCACTCAGGGAACTGGGACATCGCAGGGGTCTGGCTGGTGAAGAACCATGGCCGGTTCTCGACGGTCGCCGAACGTCTCAAACCGGATTCGTTGTTCGAGCAGTTCGTCGCCTACCGTGAGTCCCTCGGCTTCGAGGTGTTTCCACTCACCGGTGGGGAGCAGCCGCCGTTCTCGCTGCTCGCCGAGCGTCTGAGAGCGGGCGGCCTCGTGTGTCTGATGGCCGACCGCGACCTTTCGTCGAACGGCGTCCCGGTCACAATGTTCGGCCAGAAGACCCGCATCCCCGCCGGGTCGGCGAAGCTCGCGATCGAGACCGGGGCAGTCCTGCACGCTGTGCACCACCGATACGACGGCGTCGGCAAATCGGTTCTGAACTGCGGCACCATCATCGACACCGCGGGTGGCGTCGCGCCGACTGCGCAGCGATTGGCGGACGCGTTCACTCGGGACATCGCGACCGCACCCGCCGACTGGCATATGCTGCAGCCGCTATGGGAGGCCGACTGGTCTCCGGAACGTCGAGCCCGGCTCGGAGTCGAGTGAGGCGCGCGTGAAGATCGGCATGATCTGCCCGTATTCGTTCGACGTCCCGGGCGGAGTCCAAGCGCACGTCGTCGAGCTCGCCGAAGTGTTTATCGGTCGCGGCCACGAAGTGCGCGTGCTCGCACCGGCGGGCACGGACATCGTCCTACCGGACTACGTCGACTCGGCTGGACCCGCGCTGGGCATCCCCTACAACGGGTCGGTGTCGCGGGTGACATTCTCGCCGAAGGCCTATCAGCGTCTGCGTCGGTGGATCGCGGTGAACGAGTTCGATGTGCTGCACGTACACGAGCCGAACTCGCCGAGTCTGTCGATGCTGTCGCTGATGGTCGCCAGCGGCCCGATCGTCACGACCTTTCACACCGCGACCACGAAGTCGATGTGGCTGGCGCTCTTCGACTCGATGCTCCGCCAGTTCCGGGAACGGATCCGCGGCAAGATCGCGGTGTCCGAACTCGCCAGACGATGGCAGATGGAATCCCTCGGCAACGACGCGGTCGAGATCCCCAACGGGGTCGATGTGGCGTCGTTCGGACGAGCCCGTCCGCTGGACGGCTACCCACGCGCGGGCCGCACAGTGATGTTCCTCGGCCGGTTCGACGAGCCCCGCAAGGGCATCGACGTGCTGATGCGTGCGCTGCCGAGCGTCGTCGACGAGTTCCCGGACGTACAAGTCCTGGTGGTCGGCGGCGGTAACGAGCCCGCATTGCGCAGACGCGCGGGCGATCTGGCAGGACACTTGAAGTTCCTCGGCATGGTCGACGACGAGACGAAGGCCCGTGCGCTGCGCAGCAGCGACGTCTACGTCGCACCGAACCTCGGCGGCGAGAGCTTCGGGATCGTGCTCGTTGAGGCCATGGCCGCCGGAGCTGCCGTCGTCGCCAGCGACCTCGTCGCCTTCTCGCGGGTCCTGGACGACGGACAATCAGGACGCCTCGTGGCGACCGGATCGCCCTCGGCACTCGCCGACGCGGTCAACACTCTGCTGCGCGACGACGACCTGCGCGCGGACTACGTCGCGCGTGGGCACGAACGCGCCGACCTCTACGACTGGTCGCGGGTAGCCGACCAGATTCAGAACGTGTACGACACCGTCACGTTCAACGCGGGCCCCGTGGTGGTATCGGACTGATGCAATTTCTCGGAGTAACCACGTGACCGCCACCGCGACGACGGTCCTCATTGTGGCCCTCGTTGTCGTCGGCCTCGTCTGGCTCGCCGTCTTGTCGGCCACCCGAGCCTCCCGGCTGAACCGGCTGCACATCCGTGTCGATCTCGCCCGGCAAGCGCTGTTCGCCGCGCTGGAGCGCCGCGCCGTCGTCGCCCGCGCGATCGCCGCTGCCGACCCCGCAGCCCCGGGGGCCGACGTGCTCACCCGGGCGGCAGACGCGGCCGAGTCCGCAGCCCTGGCGGGTCGGGAAGCTGCCGAGAACCAGCTGTCCGCGGCCATCGCGCAGACCGACCCGGTGCATCGCTCGCCTGCGCTGACGTCCGAGCTCGCCGAAGCGCAGACCAGGGTGACGATGGCGCGGCGATTTTACAACGACGCGGTCCGCGATGCGCGGACCCTCCGTGGCCGGCGGATGGTCCGCTGGCTGCATTTGGCGGGCCATGCTCATCGCCCCGACTACTTTGAGATCACCGAGCGAGTGACCAGGGGATGAGCCCACACGTCCTATCTGACGAGGCCACACGTGGGCTGGGTCTCTAACGGTGTGACCCACCGTTGGTCGCAGCCGGGGTGATCGGGTTTACTTGATGCCGTCAGTCTCACCAGAGACCAGCTCAGATCACTGAGATCCCTGAGACCAAGGAGCACCGCACCGTGACCACTGATCTGCAGAACACTCCGGCAACCGGTACCGCGCGAGTCAAGCGCGGCATGGCCGAGATGCTGAAGGGCGGCGTGATCATGGACGTGGTCACGCCCGAACAGGCCAAGATCGCCGAAGACGCAGGGGCCGTGGCCGTGATGGCGCTCGAGCGGGTACCGGCCGACATCCGCGCCCAGGGCGGCGTCTCACGGATGAGTGACCCGGACATGATCGACTCGATCATCGAGGCCGTGTCGGTGCCGGTGATGGCCAAGGCCCGTATCGGTCACTTCGTTGAGGCACAGGTCCTGCAGAGTCTCGGTGTCGACTACGTCGACGAGTCCGAGGTCCTGACCCCCGCCGATTTCGAGAACCACATCGACAAGTTCGCCTTCACCGTGCCGTTCGTCTGTGGGGCAACGAACCTCGGTGAGGCACTCCGTCGCATCACCGAGGGCGCTGCGATGATTCGCTCGAAGGGCGAGGCCGGCACGGGCGACGTCTCGAACGCCACCACGCACATGCGCAGGATTCGCCAGGAGATCCGTCGTCTCACGTCGCTGCCCGAAGACGAACTGTACGTGGCAGCCAAGGAACTGCAGGCGCCGTACGACCTGGTGGTCGAGGTCGCGAAGGCAGGCAAGCTGCCGGTCACGCTGTTCACCGCGGGCGGTATCGCCACCCCGGCCGACGCGGCGATGATGATGCAGCTCGGCGCCGAGGGCGTGTTCGTCGGATCGGGAATCTTCAAGTCGGGCAACCCCGCCGAGCGCGCCGCTGCGATCGTCAAGGCCACGACGTTCTACGACGATCCGGACGTGCTCGCGAGCGTATCGCGCGGACTCGGCGAAGCGATGGTCGGCATCAATGTCGACGATCTGCCGCAGCCGCATCGGCTCGCGGAACGCGGTTGGTGAACCCGGCGAGAATGATCTCGACTATTCTGTCGGGCATGGTTCCTGCCGTGGCAGCGAGCCGCGCGGTACGACCGTATCGGCTCGCCGAGAACGGTCGATGAATCTTTGGACTCATGAGTCAGGGGCACTCAGGGAGAGGTGAGCATGGACGACACCGTCATCTTGCGTGACGAGGCGCGGACCGGACAGGACCAGGTCGGCGATGTCACCGTCGACTGGTCGGTGGTCTGCCATGTCGGTCGGGTCCGTGAAGCCAACGAGGACGCCGCGCTGGCGCTGCCGGGCCGCTACCTCGTCGCCGACGGCATGGGCGGGCACGACAGCGGTGAGCTCGCGAGCGAAGCCGCTCTCTCGACTCTCGCCGATTCACCGGTCGGCGACGACTTCGACACCACGCGCACCGCGGTGGCCGGGCTGCTCGTGCAGGCGCAGGAGAAGATCGGGTCGTTCACATCCGAGTCGGGTCGTCGAGCGGGCACGACGGCGACGGGCGTACTTCTCGCGGACGGGGAGGACGGGCCGGCGTGGGTTGCGTTCAACATCGGAGACTCACGCACCTACCTGTACTCGCAGGGAGCTCTGACGCAGGTGAGCGTCGACCACTCGCAAGTGCAGGAACTCGTCGACGCGGGATATCTGACCCCGGAGGAAGCGCGCGTCGACTCGCGCCGCAACGTGATCACGCGTGCGCTCGGTGCAGGTATGGCCGAACCGATCGCCGATTACTTTGCGTTTTCCGCAGTTCCCGGCGACATCGTACTGCTCTGCTCGGACGGCCTGGACGGCGAACTCGAGGACTCCGAGATCGCTTCGGTCGTCGCAGCCGCGGAGGGCGACGTCGAACGCGCCGCCGCGGAGCTCGTCGAAGCCGCACTGGCGAGCGGAGCACATGACAATGTCACGGTCGCCGCGCTGACAGTGAGTCGATAACGGTGCAGTCGGCCGGCGACGGCACGACGTTCGTCGAGTTCGTCGGCCAACGATATCCGGTAGTGGCAGGTCAACCGTTCTACATCGGCCGAGAAGCGACCCTGACCGTCGACGACAACCCGTACCTGCACCGCCGATTCCTGCTCCTACACGACGAGAACGGCATGTGGTGGCTGACGAACCTCGGCACCCACCTGTCGGCGACAGTGACCGCCGCCGACCTCGGGTTCACAGCGACCCTCGGTCCCGGCGCGCGGATGCCGCTTGTGTTCGGTAGGACGAGCATCGTATTCAGTGCCGGACCGACGACCTATGAGGTCCAGGTGCAGGCCGGTGCACCCGCGACGATGCCGCCGGTCGGCACGACCACCGTCGGCGGCGACACGACCCGCGGGGTACCCAACTTCACCGAGAGCCAGAAACTCGCCGTGCTCGTGCTCGCCGAAGCGATCCTCCGGCGCGACGGAACCGGCGCCAGCGCGTTGCCGAGCTCGGCGAAAGCCGCTGCGCGCCTTGGCTGGTCGCTGACCAAGTTCAATCGGAAGCTCGACAACGTCTGCGACAAGCTCGACCTGATCGGCGTCGCGGGCATGCGCGCAGGCGGCGGACGACTCGCATCCAACCGGCGCCTCAAGCTCGTCGAGTACGCGCTGTCCACCGGGCTCGTCGGGCGCGGCGACCTCCCGATGCTCGACGCCGAGTACGCACGCAACAGCCAGCCTCGCGCCGGCGAGTGAGCGGGCATGGGCGCCCCGTGTGCACCGCCGCGCCGAACCGCTTCAGAAATACCTTCTGACCTGCTGTGTAACCATGGGTAGTTCTCCCCATCGCGTTATGGTGCCGATCACCCTAACGTTCTTCTCATCAGCCCGGTGAACGACCGATTCCGGGCGCCGAGGAAGGGAAGAAACATGACCGTCGCCGCGATCCGCACCGCCCCCGGACACCAGAACACCACCCGCACCACCGTCCACACGACGACGCGATCGGCCTCCGCAGAGGCGCGCCGCCGCGAGGCACTGGCCCGACTGAGTTCACGAGTGATGCCGCTTCCCGGCCGTCCCATCTACGTTGAGGCCCCGCTGCGCCGTCGCGGACACCTCACCCCGATGGCCACCGTTGACACGAATGCGGGCGGCACCGCAGCGCCCGAGTTGCCGCGACCGGCTCTCACCGACCGCGAAGTCGAGGTCCTGCGCACCTGGCTCATGGTCGATTCGAAGCCGGCCTGCGGACAGGAACTCCACATCTCGCTCGGCACCGTCAACACCCACCTGACACGGATCCGCGCCAAGTACTCCGAGATCGGCCGTCCGGCGTCCACGAAGGCCGCACTCGTCGCGCGCGCCATCCAGGACGACATCATCGACATCGAAGAGCTGTGACACGCCGCTCGCGACAGCCATGAGCGGGCGCCTGCTTCGCCGGGAAGAGTTCAGGCGTGACGGATCATCGGGACGTCGAGTGCCACGTCCGGAATGCCGAAGGCGTCGACGAGTTGCTCCGCATGCGGACGCAGCGTCCCGCACAGATCGTTGACCCCGCGCCGGACGGCCTTCGCCCGCTCCACAGAGATGTGACGATGCATCAGATACCAGCCGAGGTCGTCCTCGACAAGGGAGTAGACGAACAGATCGCGGACCCGCTTCAGCACGGTTCGAGTCTGTTTGTCGGTCACCGTGCCGATCGCGTCGACGAGACTCTCCAGCACGACGCGTTCGATGTGGGCGTCACCGACCTTGATCAGGTGGTCCTGCGTCGCAGTGAAGACTTCCTGAGCGTCGGCGTCGTCGTCCTGCGCTCGGCGCATGCGATTGGCCGCCGTGCGCAGCAGATGGTCCTCGCGGTTGCGGAGGAGTCGGAGCTGCGTTCCCGGGTGGGTCAGGTCGCTGTTCTCCGGGTCCTCGTCCGAGTCGTCGAGCAGTGTCTGCACCACCTGACGCGCTGCGGTCTTCTCCAGGGCGATGTCCTTGACCGTCGACGCGACGAATCGGATCCAGCCGACCGCGTCGAGGTCGCTGATATCGCCCGCGTACGCGGTGAGAAGCTGCTTGGCGACGAGCTGGCGCAAGATGAGGTTGTCACCCTCGAAGGTCGTGAACACATCGATGTCGCCGCGTAGCAACGACAGCCGGTTCTCGTCGAGGTAGCCGGCGCCGCCGCACGCCTCTCGTGCCTCCGAGATGGCCCTCGATGCGAGTTCGGTGTGACCGGCCTTGATCGCGGCTGCCTTGACCTCCAACTTGCGGATCTCGTCGGGGTCGGCGTCCGCCGGGTCACCGGACTGCAGTTCGTGGAGCTCGGCGACCACTTCGTTCTGTGCGATCGCGAACGCGTAAGCACGTGCGACGAGCGGAAGAAGCCGACGCTGGTGCGTGCGGTAGTCGAGCAGGACGAGCTCCTTTTCGCTCTCCGGTCCCGAGAACTGACGACGCACCAGGGCATACTTCACCGCGAGAGCCAACCCGAGGCGGCCCGCGGCGCCTGCTGCGGCACCGACGGTCACACGACCGCGGATCAGCGTGCCGAGCATGGTGAAGAAGCGTCGGTTCAGCGACTCGATCGGACTCGAATACGTTCCGTCGGCCGCGACGTCGCCGTAGCGGTTGAGGAGGTCCTCTCGCGGGATGCGGACGTGGTCGAACACGATCCGACCGTTGTCGACGCCGGGCAGACCACCCTTGAGCCCGCAGTCGGAAGTGGTGACGCCCGGAAGGTCGTTGCCGTCGGCGTCGCGGATCGGGACGACGAAGCAGTGCACGCCATGGCTCATCGGCTCCTCGCCGGGGCCTGCCGTGATGAGTTGGGCGAACACCGAGGCGTAGTGGGCGTGCTGGGCGGCGCCGCCGATGTAGTCCTTGCGTGAACCCGGTGTGGGGGAGGTGATCTCGAACTCGCCCGACTCAGGAAGGTATGTCGCAGTGGTCTCCAGGGCCTGGACGTTGGAGCCGTGACCGGTCTCAGTCATCGCGAAACAGCCGAGCACGTCCAAATCGATGAGCCCGCGCACATACTTCTCGTGATGGCGCTCGGTTCCCAGGTTCTCGACGGCTCCGCCGAACAGGCCCCACTGGACGCCGGCCTTGACCATCAACGAGAGGTCGCCGTATCCGAGTTCCTCGATGGCGGTGACGGCGGCTCCGACGTCGCCGGTCCCACCGTGCGTCGTGGCGAAGCCGTCGGCGGGAAAACCGAGTGGCACCATCGAGCGCATCGCGTCGAGCATGTTCGCTCGATATTCGGGGATCGGTACGCCCGACTTCGGGACCAGGCCGGTGGCCTGGATCTGGTCGCGCACGACGTCGCGCGTCGCCGCCCAACGTCCGTCGAGGACGGCGCGCAGCTGAGCGGTCACCTCAGCGGCGGACATCTCGGGATTCGCGTCGTCGGGAGTGTCGGTGGTGGGTGCGGAGACTTCCTCGCGTTCAGCCATGGGTGCGACACTACCGACGCGTATCACTCTGTGCAGCAGGGCCGGCGATGTTCGCGGGGAGTTGCTGAGGGCTGCGGGGAGTTGCTGAGGGATAATGCGAGACGTGGCAGACATCGAAGACATCCTGGCCGTCGAGCGCATCGACGACGACATCTTCCGCAGCAGCGTCTTCGCGAGCTCGCTGCGCCGAACATTCGGCGGGCAGGTGGCCGGGCAGGCACTGGTCGCCGCCACTCGCACCGTCGCACCCGAGTTTCGCGTGCACTCTCTTCACGGCTACTTCCTGCGGCCGGGAAAACCCCATCAGCCGACGGTGTTCCTCGTCGACCGCATCCGGGACGGGCGGTCGTTCGTCACGCGCCGGGTGAACGGTGTGCAGAACGGCGAGACGATCTTCTCGATGTCGGCGTCGTTCCACGTCGAAGGCGACGAGGGGATCGAGCACCAGGACACGATGCCCCAGGCGCCCGAACCCGAGTCGCTGGTGGACAGTAGGGACGTCGACGGCCCGGGGAAGGCATTGTTCGCTGAATGGGACAATTTCGACGTTCGCGTGGTTCCCAAGGAGCAACTCGTCACGCACGGCTGGTTCGCCTCGCAGCAGCGGGTGTGGTTCCGCTATCGCAAACCACTGCCCGACGACCAACTTCTGCACGTCTGCACGCTGGCGTATATGAGTGACATGACGCTGCTCGGCTCGGCGAAGGTCGCCCATCCGGACGCGATGCTGCAGAGTGCATCGCTCGATCACGCGATGTGGTTCTTGCGCCCCTTCCGCGCAGACGACTGGCTGCTGTACGACCAGACCTCGCCGTCGGCGACCGGTGCCCGCGCCCTGACCCAGGGCCGGATCTACGATCGCAGCGGCCGCATGGTGGCAGCGGTGACGCAGGAGGGCCTGGCTCGCACCGGAGTGCCCGAGCAGAAGGCGAGCGTCATCGTGACGGGGCATGACGAGGCGGGGCATAAGGAGGCGGGGGACAAGTGAGTCCGCTGATCGGGGTACTCGCCCTGCAGGGCGACGTCCGCGAACACATCGAGGGGCTGGCGGCGGTCGGCGCCGATGTGGTCCCCGTTCGCCGCTCCAGTGAACTCGACCGCGTCGACGGGCTGATCATCCCGGGCGGTGAGTCGACCACGATGAGCCGACTGCTCGGCGTGTTCGACCTCTACGATCCGCTCGTCGACCGACTCCGTGACGGGCTGCCTGCGTACGGGTCCTGCGCCGGAATGATCATGCTGGCCTCGAACATCCTCGACACGCGTCCGGACGCTCGCCACCTCGACGCACTCGACGTCACGGTGCGACGCAACGCGTTCGGCCGTCAGGTGGAGTCGTTCGAGACCGACCTGGAGTTCACCGGCATCACCGACCTGCCCGGAGCCGTCCCGATGCGCGCGGTGTTCATTCGGGCCCCGTGGGTCGAATCCGTCGCCGACGGGGTCGAGGTTCTCGCCACCGTGCCGAGCGGGCCCGCTGCCGGGCGCGTCGTCGCCGTGCGGCAGGCGAACGTGCTGGCCACGTCGTTTCATCCCGAGGTCACCGGCGATCACCGGGTGCACGGGTACTTCGTCGACCTGGTGCGCGCAGCGTAGAATCTGACAGTCACTCCGCTCGGCCGGTGTCGGCGAGCGAGCGTAAACCGAAGGGATCACCACCATGAGCGGCCACTCCAAATGGGCCACCACCAAGCATAAGAAGGCGGTCATCGATGCCAAGCGCGGCAAGATGTTCGCCAAGCTGATCAAGAATATCGAGGTGGCCGCCCGCACGGGTGGTGGTGATCCGGCAGGCAACCCGACGCTCTTCGACGCGATCCAGAAGGCCAAGAAGTCGTCGGTGCCCAACGACAACATCGAACGTGCGCGTAAACGCGGCGGCGGTGAAGAAGGCGGCGGCGCCGACTGGCAGACCATCATGTACGAGGGCTACGGACCGAACGGTGTCGCCGTCCTCATCGAGTGCGTCACCGACAATCGCAACCGTGCAGCAGGCGAAGTCCGCACCGCGATGACCCGCAACGGCGGCAACATGGCCGACCCGGGCTCGGTGTCGTACCTGTTCACCCGCAAGGGCGTCGTCACGATGGAGAAGGGCGAGCAGACCGAGGACGATGTCCTCATGGCTGTGCTCGACGCGGGAGCCGAAGACGTCACCGACCTCGGCGAGAGCTTCGAGATCGTCAGCGAACCCGGTGACCTCGTCGCAGTGCGCACGGCGTTGCAGGAGGCCGGCATGGACTACGACTCGGCGGAGCCCGACTTCCGCGCGTCCGTCGAGGTCGCGGTGGACGCCGACGGGGCACGC
Organism: Gordonia sp. (in: high G+C Gram-positive bacteria); assembly: GCF_052106715.1. Lineage (NCBI taxonomy): Bacteria > Bacillati > Actinomycetota > Actinomycetes > Mycobacteriales > Gordoniaceae > Gordonia > Gordonia sp. (in: high G+C Gram-positive bacteria). The sequence continues at coordinate 6,136 of NZ_JBQEDL010000033.1, read as the reverse complement.
AAGGTGTTCAAGCTGATCGACGCACTCGAGGACTCTGACGACGTGCAGAACGTCTACAGCAACGTCGACTTGACCGACGAGGTGCTCGCCGAGCTCGAAGACGACTGATAAGATCTCGAACAAACGTTCGCTGCGGCAGGCGCGGCGCGGTTGCTGGGAGGTCGGTACGCGGTGCGAGTGATGGGAGTGGATCCCGGCCTCACGCGGTGCGGTGTCGCACTGGTGGAGTCGGGGAGCGGACGTAAGGTCACGGCACTCGACGTCGATGTGGTCCGCACTCCGTCCGACATGGATCTCGCCGACCGACTTCTCGCGATCCACCGCGCCGTCGAGCACTGGCTCGACACACATCACCCGGACGTCGTAGCCGTCGAACGGGTCTTCGCGCAACGGCAGGTGAGCACGGCGATGGGCACCGCGCAGGCGGCGGGCGTCGTCGCGCTGGCCGCCGCGCAACGTGGCATCCCGGTCCGCTTTCACACGCCGTCTGAGGTGAAGGCGGCGGTGACCGGTTCAGGTCGGGCGGACAAGGCGCAGGTCACCATGATGATCACGCGCATTCTCGGGATGCAGAAGGCACCGAAGCCCGCGGACGCCGCTGACGCGTTGGCACTCGCGGTCTGCCACTGCTGGCGCGGCCCGGTCAACGAACGAATGGAAGAGGCGGCCGCGAAGGCGAAGGCCGCGCAGGCCCGTCATCGTGCCCGCGTGAAAGCGGCACAGCAGGAGGCGCTGCAGAGGGAGGTCGGGGCACGATGATCGCTTCGGTGTCCGGAGAAGTCGTCGACATCGCGCTCGACCACGCGGTCGTCGAATGCGCGGGGGTCGGCTACCGAGTCCTCGCGACCCCGCCGACGTTGGGACGGCTCGTCCGCGGCGAGCACACCCGGCTGCTCACATCGATGATCGTCCGCGAGGACTCGATGACCCTCTACGGGTTCACCGACCCGGACGCCCGCGCGTTATTCGGCCTGTTACAGACCGTCACCGGTGTCGGGCCTCGACTGGCAATGGCAACGCTCGCCGTTCTGGAGCCGGACAGCCTGCGGCGTGCACTCGCCGAATCGGACGCCAAGGCGTTGACCGCGGTGCCGGGCATCGGCAAGCGGGTCGCCGAGCGGTTGGTGGTGGAACTGCGCGACAAGGTCGACGCAGGCCCGACTGGATCGCCTTCGCCCGGTGCGCAGGTGACCGGAGTCGGCCAACAGGTGGCCGAAGCCCTGATCGGACTCGGATTCACGGAGAACGCGGCGCAGCAGGCGGTGGCGTCGGTGTTGGCGCAGCAGCCGGACGCGGACTCGCCGACGTTGTTGCGCACCGCGCTCGCCGGGCTCGGACCTCGCCGATGACCGGTGCTTTCGACGGTCCGTCCGACGATTTCCTGTCGGCGGACGCGGTACCGGCCGACCGGGATCTCGATGCGAGCCTGCGGCCGAGCACGCTCGGCGACTTCATCGGGCAGCCGAAGGTCCGCGAGCAACTCGAACTGGTGCTGCACGCGGCACGTGCCCGCGGCAGCACACCCGACCACATTCTGCTCTCGGGTCCGCCCGGACTCGGCAAGACGTCACTGGCCATGATCATCGCGAGTGAGATGGGCGCGGCCATCAGGATCACGTCCGGTCCCGCGTTGGAGCGAGCAGGCGATCTCGCCGCGATGCTGTCGAACCTTGTCGACGGCGACGTCCTGTTCATCGACGAGATCCACCGGATCGCGCGGCCCGCCGAGGAGATGCTCTACCTGGCGATGGAGGACTTCCGCGTCGACGTGATCGTGGGTAAAGGCCCCGGAGCCACGTCGATCCCGCTCGAGGTCGCCCCATTCACCCTCGTGGGTGCGACGACCCGGTCGGGTGCTCTGACCGGTCCGTTGCGCGATCGTTTCGGGTTCACCGCTCACATGGAGTTCTACGAACCCGCGGAGTTGGTCCGGGTCCTCGTGCGGTCGGCGGCGATTCTCGGCATCGAGATCGACGCAGACGCGGCCGCCGAGGTCGCGGGACGGTCCCGCGGCACGCCGCGTATCGCCAACCGTCTGCTGCGGCGTGTCCGCGACTACGCGGAGGTCCGCGGGGACGGTCGGGTCGACGTCACGGCGGCACGTGCGGCGTTGGCCGTGTACGACGTCGACGAGCTCGGCCTCGACCGTCTCGATCGTGCGGTGCTCGGCGCGCTCGTCCGAGGGTTCGGCGGGGGGCCGGTCGGCGTGTCGACTCTCGCCGTCGCCGTCGGTGAGGAGCCGGCAACCGTCGAAGAGGTGTGCGAGCCGTTTCTGGTGCGCGCCGGAATGATCGCTAGGACCCCGCGTGGTCGTGTCGCGACCGGAGCCGCGTGGAAGCATCTGGGCTTGCAGGCCCCGCCGGACGCGATCGATCAGGTCCACGGCGTGCGTACACGCGAAGACACACTGTTCGACTGAGCGCGTCCCACTCGAGCGGATGGGGCCGCCGCTCGCGGCCTGCTCGGACGGTGTCACCGCCGCGCCTGTGGTGCGGTCCTCGCCTCACTCGGCGTGTGCGCCGCACGGTACGACGGGCGGGCCTGGCACACTGGAGCGCATGTCATCCTCATTGATCATCCCGCTGATGCTGGCTGCGATGGCCGTGTTCATGTTCGTGAGCGTCCGCAACCAGAAGAAGCGTGCGGCGGCGGCCGCCGATATGCAGTCGTCCGTCGGACCCGGCGCCCGCGTCCAGCTTCAGTCCGGTCTGTTCGGGACTGTCGTGGACGCCTCGGACGGAGACGTCGTCCATATCGAGATCGCGCCGGGCGTGGTGACCGAATGGAACCGTCTCGCAATCCGCGAGACGGTCTCCGAATCGCCCGACGCCGTCGACGAGAGCGCTGCAGACGACTTCCACGTGCCGGACAGCCTCGAGGGCCTCGACTCGGACGAGTCGTCGAACGGCGGCTCGACCTCGGGCAAGCCGAATCTCGACAAGTCGTCCGGCGACGAGCCCGGTGACGACAAGCCCGACGAGAAGTAGGCTGCCGCGACGTGAGCAGTAACAACCCACTCACCGCGCGACGTACCGCACAGCGGGAGACTTCCCCCTGGGTCCCGATCGTGGGATTCCTCGCCGCGTTGGTCGCGATCTTCGCGATCGTCTTCGGCACCGGAGATCACAAGGCGGAGCCTAAACTAGGGATCGACTTGCAGGGTGGTACACGTGTCGTCCTGACTGCGCGTACCGAGAACGGCAAGGCCCCGGACAAGAGCCAGCTCGATCTGGCGCGTCAGATCATCGAGCAGCGTGTGGACGGCCTCGGCGTCGGCGGGTCCGAGGTCGTCGTCAACGGCAGCACCCTGGTCATCACGGTGCCCGGGGACGACGGCAAACAGGCCCGTTCCCTCGGCCAGACCGCGCGCCTGTACATCCGTCCGGTTGTGACACAGACACCCGCGACGCCGCAGAAGACCGACCCGAACGCCAAGAAGGTGTCCCAGATGACGCCGGAGGAGCAGACGGCGGCCATCGCCGCGGCGCGGAAGGCCAGACAGGCTCCGGCGGGCGCCGACCAGGCGCAGATGCAGCGACTGCAGGCGGAGATGGCGAAGGTGAACTGTTCGCCGGATGCCGTCGATCCGCTCGTCGGCTATGACGAGCCCGACCAGTACCTCGTCGCGTGCGGCGACAAGGACGGGCAGGTGTACCTCCTCGAGCCGATGATCATCAAGGGCACCGACGTCGACCAGGCCAAGGCCCAGCAGAACGAGAGCGGTCAGTGGGTCGTTGCCGTCGACTACAAGGGCGACGGCAAGAAGACGTGGGCCGATTACACGGGGAAGAACGTCGGCAAGACGACGGCGACAGTCCTGGACACCCAGGTAGTGAGCGCCGCGACCATTAACTCGGCGATTATCGGCACCACGGAGATCTCCGGTGACTTCACTCAGACGGAGGCTCAGGAGCTCGCGAACGCGCTCCAGTACGGTTCGCTGCCGCTGTCGTTTGAGATGTCCGACGCGCAGACCGTGTCCGCGACTCTGGGACTCACCTCGCTGAAGGCCGGACTGATCGCAGGCGCCGTCGGGTTGCTCGCCGTGCTGTTGTACGCACTGCTGTATTACCGGATGCTCGGATTCTTGACGTTCCTGTCGCTGATCCTCGCCTCGGCGATGGTCTACGGGCTGATCGTTCTGCTCGGCCGGTGGATCGGCTTCACGCTCGACCTGTCGGGTATCGCCGGTCTGATCATCGGCATCGGCATGACCGCCGACTCGTTCGTCGTCTACTTCGAGCGAATAAAGGACGAGATGCGCGAAGGCAGATCGTTCCGGTCCGCCGTCAACCGTGGTTGGCAGAGTGCCCGCCGCACGGTCTGGACCGGTAACGCTGTCAGTTTCATCGCCGCCGCGATCATCTACTTCCTCGCGGTCGGCCAGGTCAAGGGCTTCGCGTTCACGTTGGGTCTGACGACGATCATCGACGTCGTGATCGTGTTCCTCGTGACACACCCGATGGTCGTGTTGGCGAGCCGGACCGCCTTCCTGTCGAGACCGAGTATCAACGGTCTGGGCGCTGTCTCGGAGGTGGCGCGTAGACGTCGCGCCTCCGCGGGCACGCGGTCGGGCGCGGGAGAGGACACGCTGTGAGCGACGAGAAGCCAACGACCGTCTGGGCCGACGAGGACTACGTCGCCGCCGAGAACCGCTCGTTCCTGTCGCGCCTGTACACGGGCACCGGCGCATTCGAGATCGTTTCCAAGCGCAAGACGTGGTATGCGATCTCGGCCCTGATCATGCTGATCTGCATCCTGTCGATGGTCTTTCGCGGCTTCACGCCCGGTATAGACTTCGAGGGCGGCACCCAGGTGTCGCTGCCGGCGGCGTCGTCGTCGATCACCACTGATTCGGTCTCCCAGGTATTCGCCGACACACTTGGTCAGGATCCCGAAGCGGTGCAGACCGCGGGTGCAGGCAGCTCAGCGACCATCCAGTTGCGCACCGAGACGATGTCTCCGGAGGACGCCACCAGACTGGCGCACGCTCTGGCGGACAAGTTCAAACCGGATATCACGATCGCCGACGTCAGCAGTTCTGACGTGAGTTCCACATGGGGCGCGGAGATCACCCGCAAGATGGTGATCGCACTTCTGGTGTTCCTGGTGGTGGTGTTCGTCTACATCGCGGTCCGCTTCGACCGAGAGATGTCCGCCGCGGCGCTGGTGTCACTCCTGTTCGACGTGGTGGCGACCGCCGGCGTGTATTCGCTGGTCGGTTGGGAGGTGACGCCTGCGATGGTGATCGGCCTGCTGACCGTGCTCGGCTTCTCGGTGTACGACACGGTGGTGGTGTTCGACAAAGTCGAGGAGAACACCAGATCGGTGTTCGCGACTTCCCGACGCACCTATGGCGAACAGACCAACCTCGCGGTCAACCAGACGCTGATGCGGTCGATCAACACGACCGTCATCTCGGTACTGCCGATCATCGCCCTCATAGTGATCGCGGTGGTGATGCTCGGCGTCGGCACGCTCAAGGACCTCGCGCTGATCCAGTTGGTCGGTGTCGTCGTCGGCACCTACTCGTCAGTGTTCCTCGCGTCGCCCGTGCTGGTGTCCCTCAAAGAACGTCGCAAGGACGTCAAACGTCATACCGCGAAGGTGCTCGCGCGCCGTGAGAAGGTGGCGAGCGCATGATCGGGCCGCGGCTGCGAAGGGTTGCAGCGCTGGCCGCGGCCGTCGCAGCCGCGGGAACGATGCTCGTGGCGTGCGGGGAGGCCGAGGAGGGGTCGAGCATCGACTACCTCGTTGATGCCCGTGTCTCGGACTACAACGTCAACACCCCGGACGGGTACGCCGAAGGCGGACTGATGGCGTTGACGCGGGTGCTTCCCGGGTTTTCGTTCATCGGGCCGGACGGACAGATCGTCGCGGATCGCGACATCGGCACGGCAACACTCACCGAGACGTCGCCGATGACGGTGCGCTACGACTTCAACCGGGACGCCGTCTACTCCGACGGTCGACCGATGGTGTGCGACGATCTAGTGCTCGCCGCGACCGCCCTGGGCGGGAAGAACCAAGGTTTCGACGCCGCGACCAACGCGGGGTATCGCGACATCGACAAGGTCGACTGCAAGCCAGGAGCCAAGACGGCGACGGTGACGTTCGACAAGGACAGTTCTTACCT
>NZ_JBQEDL010000032.1:0-35620 GCF_052106715.1 Gordonia sp. (in: high G+C Gram-positive bacteria) | reverse complement strand
TGACCTTCTCGTAGCCGATCTCGTACGCGTCCTGGTAGTACTCCAGGTTGTCGTTGGTCAGGTACGGCGCCGGGTAGTAGGCGCGGCCGATCTTGCCTTCCTTGCGGATCTCGATCTTCGAAGCGACCGGGTGGATCGAACTCGTCGAGTGGTTGATGTAGCTGATCGAACCGGTCGGCGGGACGGCCTGCAGGTTCTGGTTGTAAATGCCGTGCTTCTGCACGCTGGCCTTCAGCTCGCGCCAGTCGTCCTGCGTCGGAATGTGGATGCCGCCGTCGGCGAACAGCTGGCCGTTCACGTCAGTTCCCGAACGGGCGAACAGTTCACGCACCTTCTCGGTCTTCGGCTCCCACACCTGGTCGATGTACTTGTCGAAGAACTCGCCCGACGCGTACTTGCTGTCCTCGAAGCCGGCGAACGCGCTGCCGCGCTCCTGAGCGATCCGATTGGACGCACGAATCGCGTGGTACGCGACCGTGTAGAAGTACATGTTCGTGAAGTCGATGCCCTCTTCGCTGCCGTAGAAGATCCGCTCGCGAGCCAGGTACCCGTGCAGGTTCATCTGACCGAGACCGATCGCGTGACCGTCCTCGTTCGCGCGTTTAATGGACGGAACCGAGTCGATCGACGTCTGGTCGGCCACTGCGGTCAGGCCTCGGATCGCCGTCTCGATGGAATGACCGAAGTCCGGCGAGTCCATCGTCTTCGCGATGTTCAACGACCCGAGGTTGCAAGAGATGTCGCGTCCGATGTGCTCGTACGAGAGATCGTCGTTGAATGTCGACGGCGTCGAGACCTGCAGGATCTCCGAGCATAGGTTCGAGTGAGTGATCTTGCCCGCCACCGGGTTCGCACGGTTCACCGTGTCCTCGAACATGATGTATGGGTAGCCCGACTCGAACTGGAGCTCGGCGAGCGTCTGGAAGAATTCGCGCGCCTTGATCTTCGTCTTGCGGATGCGCGCATCCTCGACCATCGCGTGGTACTCGTCGCTCACGTTCACATCGGCGAACGGCTTGCCGTACACGCGCTCCACGTCGTAAGGGCTGAACAGGTACATGTCGTCGTTGTTCTTGGCGAGCTGGAACGTGATGTCCGGGATTACCACTCCGAGCGAGAGTGTCTTGATGCGGATCTTCTCATCCGCGTTCTCCCGCTTGGTGTCCAAGAACCGGTAGATGTCCGGGTGGTGAGCGTGCAGGTACACCGCACCCGCACCCTGACGCGCGCCGAGCTGGTTCGCGTAGCTGAACGAGTCCTCGAGCAGCTTCATGATCGGGATGACGCCCGAACTCTGGTTCTCGATCTGCTTGATCGGCGCACCGTGTTCACGGACGTTGCTCAGCAGCAGGGCGACACCGCCGCCACGCTTGGACAGCTGGAGCGCCGAGTTGATCGACCGGCCGATCGACTCCATGTTGTCCTCGATGCGGAGCAGGAAGCACGAGACCGGCTCGCCGCGCTGCTTCTTGCCCGAGTTCAGGAACGTCGGGGTGGCCGGCTGGAAACGTCCGTCCATGATCTCGTCGGCGAGGTTGCGTGCGAGTGCGGTGTCCCCGGCAGCGAGGGTCAGCGCGACCATGCAGACTCGATCTTCGAAGCGCTCCAGGTAGCGCTTGCCGTCGAACGTCTTGAGCGTGTAGCTGGTGTAGTACTTGAACGCACCGAGGAACGTCGGGAAGCGGAACTTCTTGCTGTAGGCGTGGCCGAACAGCAGCTTGACGAACTCGCGGTCGTACTGGGCGAGGACCTCAGGCTCGTAGTAGTTCTCCTTGATGAGATAGTCGAGCTTCTCGTCGAGGTCGTGGAAGAACACCGTGTTCTGGTTGACGTGCTGCAGGAAGTACTGCCGCGCCGCCTCCTTGTCCATCTCGAACTGGATCTTCCCGTCGTCGTCGTACAGGTTGAGCATCGCGTTGAGCGCGTGGAAGTCCATCTCCCCCGCTCCATGACCCGCGGGGCTCACATGGACGGCGGACTGGCTGGCCGAGACGGTGGAATCTGGTGCGGTGGCGGTGGGCGACACGATTACTCCTGGAAGTGTCTAATGCGCTAGTGCGCGGTGTGCTCGGACGAAGTCGGTGAGGCCGTCCCGTACTCGGGTGACGTCCTCCGGTGTGCCCATTAACTCGAACCGATACAGATAGGGCACCTGGCATTTGGCAGCGATGATGTCGCCCGCCATACAGAACTCCGCTCCGAAGTTTGTATTCCCGGCGGCGATCACTCCGCGGATCAACGCTCGATTGTGTTCGACGTTGAGAAACTTGATGACTTGTTTGGGTACGTAGCCGCCACCCGCGTGAGCGGTAACCGCCCCGTTGTCACTGACCTTCCCTCCCCCGTAGGTCGGACTGATCAGCACGTACGGCTCGTCCACTCGGAACGTGCCTTCCCGATCGATCAGCGGGATTCGCTGCGATCGGGCTCCGAGCTTGCGCACGAAGCGTTGGGTGTTCTCCGAGACGGATGAGAAGTACACGATCAACGGCAGGTCGTCGCGGCCCGGTACCTCGTCGGCGGCCGCAGACATCGGCCGGGACTCAGGCTGCGCCGACGGCGAGAGCCTTGATCCGGTCGGGGCGAAATCCCGACCAGTGGTCGTCGCCGTCGACAACGACCGGAGCCTGCAGGTAGCCGAGAGCCATGACGTAGTCGCGAGCCTCGTCGTTCTGGCTGATGTCGACGACGTCGTACGACAGACCAGCCTTGTCGAGCGCTTTGTACGTCGCATTGCACTGGACACAAGCGGGCTTGGTGTAGACGGTGATTGCCATCGGCGAGACTCCCTCATCCTGCGGTCCGAGACCGCTTCCCTGCGACATTTTCGGTGGTCTGTTCGGGAGGCCTTCCCGGTGAACGACGTCGATGTGATTCGATCGCCTTCTGTCCGCCCCCCGGACACTTCAAACACTACACCTAGTGGTTGGGTTTTCAACTGACCACAATCACTTGTGAATAACATTCATGAAAGTCCCAGGTCGCGGAGGCGCTGTCCACAGGTCGATCGGCGTGTCTCGGCGCATTCGGCGTGTCATGCACAGCGGTGTGGAGCAGTTGTCAACAACTGTGGATCGAGCCATGAAAATCAGTGAATCACCAGGGTGTGACAACACGAGTCCTCACGCGCTGTCAGCGGACGCCGCCGGCGAGATCGACGGGCCGCGCACGAGACCGAAGCCCAGAAAAGGAATGAGCCCTGTGGCCGCGAGAGGCTCGCGGCCACAGGGCTCACCGACGGCTCGGCCCGGGGTCTCCGGTGCCCACCGTCTCGGACGGTCACCGTCAGGTCAGACAGTGACCGCCGCCGAGTCGACGAGGACTCGGACGGCTCCGGTAACCTGACCGACGATCGCCTCACTGCGGACGCCTTCATCGTCGAGCTGACCGGTGATGAGACCGATCTCGACGTCCTCGACCACCCGAGCGCCCGCGATGCCGACGGTCTTGCGGGTGTCCTGACGCGACCAGGTGCCGGCGTACTGCCCCATGGCCGCACCGATCACGCCGACCGGCTTGCCGCCCATCGCGCCCGCACCGTACGGCCGCGACAGCCAGTCGATGGCGTTCTTGAGGACAGCGGGCAGGGTGCCGTTGTACTCGGGCGTCACCAGAAGTACCGCGTCGGCCGCTGCGACGGCATCGCGCAGTTCGACGACTCCGGCGGGAACAGAGTCCTCTAGGTCGATATCCTCGTTGTAGAACGGAAGGTCGCCGAGCCCCTCGACGATCGAAGCGGACACGCCGGCGGGCAAGTTCTCGACGGCGACCTCTGCGAGCTGGCGGTTGACAGATGCGGCGCGCAGACTGCCGACGAGGATGGCGACCGTGAGTTGGTTGTCCGACATGATTTCTCTCCTAATGAGGCTCGCTCGTGCTGTGAGATTCGCTTGTGAAGTCCAATGGGGCTTGTGAAGTCCACTGGGGCGAGGCACCCGGCCAGGCGACTCTTACATTCCACGAAAGAGTAAACGGACCTCGGTCCGCAATTCATCCCTTCATCGCGGTGACATCGGTCACCGATCAGACGAATCGAAGGTGAACCCGACTATCGGCTAATGTCGGGCCATGGCGATCTCGGACCACGACCCCGTCGGCCTGCCGGTCGTCGGCGGACCGCCGCCGTCGCCTGAGCGTGCTGACGCCGCACGTAACCGCCGTCTGCTGCTCGCGGCGGCTAAGTCGCTCATCGACCACCACGGTGCCGCCGCCGTCACGATGGACGCGGTGGCGCGTGCCGCCGGGGTCGGCAAGGGCACGGTGTTCCGCCGATTCGGCAGCCGGACCGGCCTCATGCACGCGCTCTTGGACCATTCCGAGTCCGATCTGCAGCAGGCGATGCTGTCGGGTCCCGAACCGCTCGGGCCGGGCGGTCTTCCGCTCGACCGGCTCATCGCCTACGGTCGCGCCCGACTCAAGATGACGATCGACCACCTCGATCTACTACTCGAGGCCAGTTCCGACGACCCGGATCGCCTGGCGCACCCCGTATGGGCGATGTCGACCCAACACGTCAAGATCCTTCTTCGTCAGATCGGCTTCTCCAGCGGCCTCGACGTCATGGCGCACGCCGTCCAGGCGCCGATCGACGCGCTCACCGTCCGCCATCTCATGGATGTCATCGGTCTGACGCACGAACAGATCGCAGACGACTGGGAGCGGATGGTCCGCGACCTCGCCGCCGGTCACTGACTATTTCTATTTCACCGCACGACGTCACGCATCGTCAGCGCTCCGACCCGACTGAGTTCGGGCCCTTCGGGTATCAGCGAAACCACTGACCACGGAGCGCGAACCGGCGTTTCCGCCAAGCCGAGACTGGTCGCCGCGTCCTCTCCTGCGAGTCGGTGTCGTACTCCGGTGTCGGAGACAAGGATCCGTTGACCGGCGAGCGGGCTGTCGCCCCGGATGCCGGTGAGCGCTACATATTCTGCGGACCCGGGCGCGAGATACACCGCGTCGAGTCCCGGCCCGGCGAGCCCATCCGCCGAACCGAGGCGGACCGGCGTCCGCCCGCCCGGCACGGGCCATCGGTCGGCGACGACGAGTCGCTCGTCTGCCGCCGCATCGTCGCGCCCGCGTGCCCAGTGTCGACACACCACCGCATCGGCTCCGCCCCGCAGCGTCGGAGCCGCATCCGGAAAGTGTCCGACCGGGAGGCGGTCGACGACCGGGACCGTCGTGAGTTCGGCCGGGGCGACGTCGCGGACTGTCGGCGCGATGTCGGCGTCGACAGACAAGAGCATGTCGGCCGCGGTCTCCGGCACCTGCTGAACGCCGTCGACGAGCACGACCCGGTAGGCGTACGCGCCGTCGACCGTCGCGGTGCGGACGACGGTGCCGACCGTCGCACCCAGCGGCCCGGCCGCTCCCCGACTCGGGACGTCGGGAACCGCGAGTTCGGGCCGCTCCGGGAACACGTCGAGCAGGGCCGCCGACACCGGACGAGGCTCGACGCCTTCGAGTCCCATCGCGCGCATCACCTCTACTCGAGTCGTGTCCACCTTGGCTTTGGCCGGCACCGGCACGTCGCCGTCCCGGTCGGTGAACAGCAGCCACCGTTCGTCGTCGTAGGAAACGAAGACTCCGGTGTCGGTCGCGGCGGCGCGCGGATCGACGCCCGCGAGCACGAGGGTTCCGTCGGGCCCGTCGCACACCGTCCATGCCGAGTCTCCGTCGGCCGCCGGTCCCGGCAGCGACGCGGGAGCGCCGGGGATTCCGAGCGTCGGCCCGCGCGGATGCTCCCGCAGCGACGCTGCGCTGACCGACTTGACCTCCGCGGGGCTGCCGACGACGAGCCGTGCCGAGGCCAAGTTCAACACCGGGTGCATGACGTCGTCGACGCGGACGAACATGGCGCCGCCGGGATCGGTGACGATCTGCGCGTCGCCGACCGACGGCGCAGGTCGAACGAGCCCGTAGACGCCCGCACCCGCCAGGATGAGCACCGCGACCACGACACCCGCGAGGAGCGCCCGACTCTGCGACCGCATCGGGTCGTGAAGCAGCCGCACGTCTCGGCGGATCAACGCGTGCTCGGCTCTCGCGAGCCCGAACCGGTAACCGCTGACCTGGGCGCGCGTAGTGATATGTCTAGCCATCGATGACAATCCCCCTGAATCGGTCGATTCCCCGATATCGAATCCGATACACGCACGCTAGCCGCGTTGTAGTGTGACGCCACGCGATTCGGGGGAATTCACATGCGACTGCTCACACGTCGGGACTATCGGGCTGCACGACCGGCACCTTTCGACGTTCCCAACGGCGTCGGTTTCCTCGGCGTCGTGGTCGACGAACCCCGGCTCGTGTCGGTCCTGTCGGTCGCTCCCGGCCCACCCGCGCCGGTTCTACTGCCGGATGGTCCCCGCCCGCTCCTTCCTGTCGACGCCATCGCGCGCTGCTTCGACTACGTCGATGCACGTCCGACCCGCATCGATGTGGTGACTCGAACCCTTGCGTCATGGGGTGACGGACCCGCAGCGCGCGCGTATCGAAGCCTCCTCGGGCCGCTGGATCCCGCGTCGCATCGCAGCGTCGCCCTCGTCGTCCACATCGATCCCGAGCTGTGCGGCGACGCCGTCGCGTTGCGCGGCGGCGGAGCTGCCGGAACTCTCCGGACCGCACTGTGGTGTGTGCGGAGGGTGATCGCGGCCGCCGCACCGTACGCCCGTCTGCAGCCGTTGACTGCTGCGGCGCTGTCAGCCGACGCCGCTTGGACCGTGGACGACGCCGCGCACATCGTCGCCTCCTTGACTCCGGGCGGTCTCGACGGCTCGGCTCCGCCGATCGGCGGCGACGGTCAGGTGGTGGGCGCGGCTGAGTCCGGTGCACCGGTCGCGCTCCGCCTGGCCGGACCGCTCGTCGACCGCGTCGACATCGCGGCCGAGCCGCGACTGGTCCGACAGACCGCAGTCCGACTCGCTGCACTTGGCGTACGCGGACACGTGATCACCGACCGTCCCGCGCAGTGGCGGCCGCTGGCGGAGGCGATCGGCGATCCCCTGCTGTTCGGTGTCGGTCCCACCGTGCCGCCGACCGCGCAGGTCGTCATCCGCGACGTCGGCGGCCCCGGTGACCACCGCACCGACCCCGGACTCACCGAACTCCGAGTCCATCGCCGGTCCGCCGACACATCCGACGGTTGTTTCCTGCTCCGTCAAGACCTCGGCGACGCGTCGCTGCTCCATCTCGTCGCTCCCGACGGCAGCCCGCCGACAACGGTACGAACGGTGTCCACACCCGCCGAGCGCGCCCTCACCGGCTGACCCCCGGCCGGTCGACTCACGGCACGAAGACGCGAACGAACTCCGTGTCCGACGAAGCCGCGTGCACCACCACGTCGGGGTCGGAGTCGGCGATCCAGACTGCTTCGCATGCCGACACGGCCACTTCGTGTCCGTCGCCTCCGCTCACCGTGATCCGACCCGAGAGCACCGCGACGATCTGCGGCCCGGACACCCCGAAGCTGATCGACGCAGGCTGGTGCAGTCCGGTCCCGTCGAGGTGCACGCGCGACAGCCGGAATTCGGGTGCAGGCGTCATGTACACGCGCTCGGTTCCGACAGTCCGGACCTCCGGTGTCAGTTCGTCGAGGCTGACAGGCGTGAAGTCGAGGACCCGGAGCAGTTCAGGGACGTCGATGTGCTTCGGAGTGAGGCCACCGCGCAGCACGTTATCGGAGTTGGCCATCACTTCGACCGCAGTCCCCTGTAGATATGCGTGCAGCTTGCCCGCCGAGACGTAGAGCGCCTCGCCCGGACTCAGGTGGATGCGGTTCAACAGGAGGGAGGCCAGGACGCCGGGGTCGCCCGGGTACGCTTCGCCGAGTTCGAGAAGTGAACGCAGTTCCAACGCGAACCGCTGGTCGCCGCTTTCGAGGACTCGGACCGCGCCGTCGAGCGTGTCGGGCACGAGAGTGCCGATCACCGAGTCCGGGAGGGTGAGCCACGTGGTGAACACCGCGCGCAGGCCCGTGTCGTCGGGCTGTCCCGCCAGCAGACCGAGGTACGGATCCAACGCCGGGACTTGAAGACTGCGGAGCAGTTCGACGGTCAGGTGAGGATCACGGAAGCCGGCGAGCACGTCGAAATCAGTGAGTGCGACGACGAGTTCCGGCTTGTGCCAGCCGTCTCGGTAGTTGCGTTCGGGCGCGTCGAACCGCAGACCTGCCGCGTTCTCCCTCGCGAACCCTTCGGCGGCCTGTTCGGCGCTCGGATGCGCTTGCAGCGACAGCGGCTCCTGCGCGGCGAGCACCTTCAACAGGTACGGCAGGCGCGGACCGAACTGGTCGAGTACCGCTGTCCCGAGTTGGTTGTCGGGGTCGCCTTCGATCAGCGACAGCAGGTCGCCCCCGGATTCGACTGTGGCGGGCGACGCCGGGTGGGCGCCGAACCACAGTTCGGCTTCGGGGTGCGCCGATGGACTCGGCGCACCGCGCATCTGTGCCAGCGCGGTCCGCGACCCCCATGCGTACGGCCGGATGACTCCGGCAAGCAGCTTCATCGCGCGGCGGCTCCTGTCAGGTCCAGGTAGGCGGCGGCGAAGTCGGCACGCACCGCCACCGTGAGGTAGGCGGCAAGGTCCGCGGGAACGTCGCCGAACTCCGCGACGCCCTGATCGCTCGTGGGACCGGAGACACCGTCGGGAGCGGTGCCCGCCTGCTCGGTCACGACGTCGACGTCGCCGAACGCCGCCGTGCGGTGCTCAACTCCCCAACTCCTCGCTGCGGTGGTCAGCAGCATCACGCGGGGGCGTTCGACCGGCGGCGCATCGTCGAATTCCGGATCGTAGAAGATGGTGTCCACGGTAGACGGACCGGCCGCCGCCGCGGGGACGCGCAGATGCGCGAGGACTCCGGCCTCGTCGCCTGCAGCCGACGCGATGCCTGCGACGGCGAACACGGTCGCAGCGATGTGTTCGGCGAGTGCGGTCGACGCCGGGGTGTCACCGGCCCAGGCGAGGGGGCGGCCGTCGACTCGCATGGCCAACAATTTCGCCTGGTTGCGAAAGCTCTCGTTGTCGGGATGGTCGACGGTCGCCTCAACGTCTAGAAGATCGGCAACGTCGGCGAGCGCAGGCGGCGCCGGATGCATCCGCACGGCGCCGAACGCCGTGCACACGGCGACGAGCGCCGCGACGGTCCGGACGAACCCGAATCGCGTGTCGACGGGCAGCCGCGGCGACAGGTCGGCTATGGACTGCGCGCCGACTGCGTCGGCGAACGGCCCCTCGACGGGGACGGCGGCCACGAACTCGGCACGACGCCGCAGCGCGCGCAGCGCGGCGTCCGCATAACTCCGGTCGCCGGGGTCGTCGCCTGCCACGACGACCACGTCGAGCGGGCCGATCCATCCGGGCAGCGACGGGGCGACGACGAGCGGGACGTCGACGTGTGCCGCCAGAAGCGTGACAACGAACTCCGCGGCGCGACGAGCAGACGCCGAACTGCCGGTGACCACGACGACGGCGCGTGGCCGTAGGTCTGCGAGCGGCGCGAGTGCGCCTTCGGCGACCGCGTGTGCGACGGCGCGGACGTGCGCGCCGGACATCGCGGCTGACCGCAGCAGACCGTTGTGGTCGGCGGCGACGAGACCGTCGACGTCGTCGAGGTCGCGGAGGTGGTCAGACATGTGTTCCAGCCTAGGGCATGGCCTCGACGAGCCGAGGCGTCCGAATGGGCTCAGTCCACCGGATCCGGTAGGACCCGCAAGTGGCCTCGCCGCCCGGGCCGCGGGGTGGCGGCCGCCGACTGTGCGGGGCGTTCAGATGCCCGGTGGCGTCCGCGCTGCGACTCGTCGAAATCGGCGTGCGCCCGGAACGATGGTCGCGCGAACGGAGCTGCGGAGCCGACCTCACGAACCGCTTCGGCGAGTGCCGTCAGGTCCTGGTCTTCGGTGGCCTGCTCGAAGCCGCTTCCGCTACGCAGCATCTCCCAGCCGCGCGGAACGGTGATGCGATCGGCGTGTTCTGCGCACAGGTCCCACGAGTGCGGTTCGTCGGCGCCCGCGAGGGGGCCGATGACCGCTGTCGACTCCGCATAAACGAAGGTCAGCGTGGCCACGGCCAGCTTGGAGCAGCCTGGGCGGCAGCACTGACGAGGGGAACTCACAGCCACACCTTATCGTGTCGTGTCGGCGCTGCCACGATCGACACACGTCCTAGACTGGCGTTCATGGCGTTTCGTCTCGCTCCCCTGCAATCGGGCCACCGCCTTCTGCGCCCGCCGCCGCGTCACACCCGTGATCGCCGCGGCCACGGCCTGCGCGGACCGTTGTTGCCACCCGGCGTCCCCGCGCGCCGAACCAAGTCGGACGACTTCGATCGGGCGGCGGTCGACGCGTTCGCCGAACTCGATGCACGCTGGCACGACCGGCTGGCCGGCCTGGACGTCGCCGTCGACGACATCCCGGGAACCCTCCCTCGAGGGACGGATCCGGCGGACTGGGAGACGATCGCCTGGCCGGAGGAGGTCACTGCGGACGGACCGGTGCCGTTGGCCCGACTCATCCCCGCGGCCGTCGACGCACAGGGACGACCGACACGGGCGCAGATCGTCCTGTTCCGTCGTCCGTTGGAGTTGCGCGCGCTCGACGACGATCTGCGCGAGTTACTGCGTGAGATCCTCATCCAACAGGTTGCGACGTACCTCGGCGTAGACGAGGAGACCGTCGAGGAGGGGCCCAACCCGAATACCTAGCCCCTGGATCGCACGAAAGCTACACCGCTCGGCCCGTGCCTCGATAGGCCGAGGCACGGGCCGAGCGGTATAGGTATTTCAATGGGGCAGTGCGGAAATGCGCAATCGGCGAGACGCCGAGACTAGATGATGCCGCGCTTGAGGCGGCGACGTTCGCGTTCGGACATTCCACCCCAGATGCCGAACCGCTCGTCGTTGTGGAGTGCGTACTCAAGGCAATCCGCCTTGACCTCGCATCCCTGGCAGATACGCTTCGCTTCGCGCGTCGATCCGCCCTTCTCCGGGAAGAATGCTTCAGGATCGGTCTGCGCACACAGTGCGCGATCCTGCCATTCGTCCTCTACTGCATCGAACAGTGCTTCGAAATCACTCGGTACAGCCGTCAGATGTCCGAACCCCAAGCCCGTAGTTCGACTGGCCGGCTCAGCACCTTCGCCGTGATCAAAAGTCATAGTCGGCGCCCTCCCTGCTTCGCTCCACCCTTAATGACACTGATGTGATTACACACGGTGGCACGGTGCGGGTCAAGCCGAACGCCAAGATTCATTCATAACACCACAGGCCGACAAAATCGTTCGCGCACAAGTTTGCCGACGCCCCTCGGCGTGTCGGCGGGCGCTGGTTAGAGTGGATCCCTGTGAAAGTGACCGTACTCGTCGGGGGCGTCGGCGGCGCCCGTTTCCTGCAGGGCGCACGTGAACTGTTCGGCGTCACGCCCTTCCCGCAACCCGCTGATTCGGGGACCGCCGAACCGGCGGCGAACTCGGTGACCGCGATCGTCAACGTGGGCGACGATGCCTGGATGCACGGTGTCCGCATCTGCCCCGACCTCGACACGTGCATGTACACACTGGGCGGCGGCATCGACCTCGAACGCGGATGGGGCCACCGAGACGAGACCTGGAACGCCAAAGAGGAACTCGCAGCTTACGGCGCCGATCCGGACTGGTTCGGGCTCGGCGACCGTGACCTCGCCACCCATCTGATCCGCACCCAGATGCTCGACGCCGGCTTCACACTCGCCGACATCACAGCGGCGTTGTGCAAGCGTTGGCAGCCGGGTGTCCGCCTGCTGCCGGTCACCGACGACCGGCACGAGACGCACGTCGTGATCGACAATCCGGTTGGTGAACCGGGCGAGAAGGTCGCGATCCACTTCCAGGAATGGTGGGTGCGGCACCGGGCCCAGGTGCCGACCCACGGATTCGCCCAGGTCGGCAGTGACGACGCCAAGCCCGCACCCGGTGTCCTGGAAGCGATCTCCGGCGCCGACGTCGTGTTCCTCGCGCCGTCGAATCCGGTGGTGTCAATCGGCGCGATCACCAGCGTCCCCGGCATTCGTGCGGCGCTCCGGAGCACACCGGCTCCGGTCGTCGGCATCAGTCCGGTAATCGACGACAAGCCGCTGCGCGGCATGGCCGACGAATGTCTGTCGGTGATCGGGGTCGATTCCTCGGCCGAAGCGATCGCCGCGCACTTCGGCGCACGGTCGGGCAACGGACTCCTCGACGGATGGCTCATCGCCGACGGCGACCACGCCCAGGTCGACGGGATCTCGATCGGGTCCGCTCCCCTGTTGATGACCGATCCGGACGCGACGGCACAGATGATTCGGGCCGCGCTCGCACTGGTCGATCTGCAGGCCCCGGCCGATCGTGAGGCACCGTGAGCGATCATCGCGCGCTCGACGGTCTGCAGATCCTGCCTGTCAACGGTCTCGGTGAGTTCGGGCCCGACAGCGACGTCGCCGCGGAGGTGACGAACGCCGCGCCATGGCTCACCGACGGCGACGTGCTCGTCGTGACGAGCAAGATCTTCTCCAAGACCGAGGGGCGCATGGTCACCGCCCCCACCGACCCCGACGAGCGAGACGCGTTCCGCCGCAAGCTGATCGACGACGAGACCGTCAGAGTCGTCGCCAAGCGCAATCGAACCCTGATCACCGCGAACCGCAATGGTCTGGTGCAGGCCGCGGCAGGCGTCGACGGCTCCAACGTCCGCACCGATCAGATCGCGCTGCTGCCCCTCGACCCGGACGCGAGCGCCGCACGATTACGCGCCGATCTGGCCGCGCGAGGACTCGATGTCGCCGTCATCGTCACAGACACCATGGGACGCGCATGGCGGACCGGACAGACCGACGTGGCGATCGGGGCCGCAGGCGTCGCCGTGAGCCATGCGTACGACGGCATCGACGACGCGTACGGCAACACATTGATCGTCACCGACATCGCGGTCGCCGACGAACTCGCAGCGGCCGCGGATCTGGTGAAGGGTAAACTCGACGGCGTACCGGTCGCGGTGATCCGCGGATGGGCCACCGTCGATGACGGATCGTCGGCGAGCAACCTGGTCCGCGACCTCGACGACGACATGTTCCGACTCGGCGTCGAAGAAGCGACCGACAAGGGCCGTCGCGAAGCGATCCTGACGCGCCGATCGGTGCGGTCCTTCGCCGACCGGCACGTGCCCGAGGACGTGATGAACGCGGCCTTCGCCGACGCCCTGACCGCACCGGCGCCCCACCACACCCACCCGATCCGCTTCCTCTGGCTGCGCGACGCGCAGCGTCGGCGCGGACTCCTCGACGCGATGGGCGACGCCTGGCGCAGCGATCTCGAGTCCGACGAGAAGACGGACGAGTCGATCGCCAAACGCGTCGCACGTGGCCAGATCCTCTACGACGCACCGGAACTGGTGATCCCGGTCCTGACGGGCGACGGTATGCACGAATACTCCGACGATCGCCGCAACGACTGTGAGCGAACGATGTTCACCGTCGCCGGAGGCGCGGCCGTCTCCGGGCTGCTGGTCGGGCTGTCGGTCCGCGGGGTCGGCAGTTGCTGGGTCGGCTCCACGATCTTCGCGGCGTCGACAGTCCGGGAGCAGTTGGGGCTATCGGACGACTGGCAGCCGTTGGGAGCCGTCGCAATCGGCTATCCGGTCGACGAGCAGGCACTCCGCGCTCCTGCGTCGATCGAGGGCCTGGTGACACAGCTGTGAGCATCACCGAAGCCACCCGCACGATCCTCGCGGACTGGACTGCCCCTGACCCGGAGCAAGACGCGCTGCGGCACACGATGCTCGCGTTCGTCGACGCCGCCGACGATCCCTGCATGCGCAAGTGCGTCCCCGGACACGTGACGGGCTCGGTGATCGTGTTCGACGCGTCCCTGCGGCACGTCCTGCTCACGCTGCATCCCCGCGTCGGAAAGTGGATCCAACTCGGCGGACACTGCGAACCGGGCGACGCGAGCGTTGCCGCCGCCGCGCAGCGGGAGGGGCTCGAGGAGTCGGGGCTGCCGTCACTGCGATTGTCGGACGTCCCCGTGCATCTGCACACGCACCCGATCACCTGCTCGCTCGGCGTCCCCACGCGTCATCTGGACGTCCGGTACGCGGCCGTCGCCGACCCGACGCCGGACTCATCGCTCCCGGACATCGTGCGCAGCAACGAGTCCGTCGACCTCGCGTGGTGGCCGGTCGACGATCTCCCCGCCGACGTCGACGCCGACACAATCCCGGTACTGGTCGAGTCCGGCACTACCGCGTTACGGCGGCTACTCGACCGCTAGGTTCTTGCCGACACAGACCACGCCGCCGGAACTGACCTGGAAGCTGTCACCGTCGTGTGCCAGGTCGACGCCCAACTGTCCGCCGTCCGCGACGGTCACGTTCTTGTCGAGGATCGCGTTGCGCACCACGGCGTTCCGCCCGACCCGGACCCCGGGCATGAGCACGCTCCCCTGGACGACGGAGCCTTCGCCGACGACGACGTCGTTCGACAAGACCGAGTTGTGCACGGTGCCGCCGGACACGATGCACCCCGCACCGACCATCGAGTCGTTGGCCGAACCGCCCTTGAGGAACTTCGCGGGCGGCAGGTGGCTGGTTGCGCCGCGGATCGGCCAGCGTTGGTTATACAGGTTGAATACCGGATTCTCCGAGATGAGGTCCATATGTGCGTCGTAGAACGAGTCGATCGTTCCCACGTCTCGCCAGTACCCCATGTCGCGGGGCGTCGCACCGGGAATCGCGTTGTCGTTGAAGTCGTAGACGTACGCCTCGTGGGTACGTACGAACGCCGGGATGATGTCGCCGCCCATGTCGTGGTCGGAGTCGGGGTCGGCGGCGTCGTTCTTGAGCGCCTCCACGAGGCGGTCGGTGGTGAACACGTAGTTGCCCATCGAGGCGTACGTGACCTCAGGGTCGTCGGGGGTGCCGGGCGGATCGCTCGGCTTCTCCACGAATGCCGTGATCGCGTTGTCGTCGTCGGAGTCGATGCAGCCGAACGCGAACGCTTCCTTGCGCGGCACGCGGATGCCTGCGACGGTGACCGCCGCACCGGAAGCGATATGCGCCTCGACCATCTGCGAGGGATCCATCCGGTACACGTGGTCGGCCCCGAATACCACGATGTAGTCGGGCTTCTCGTCGTCGATCAAGTTCATCGATTGGAAGATCGCGTCGGCGCTGCCGGTGTACCAACGCGGTCCGAGTCGCTGTTGCGCAGGCACCGGAGTGATGTATTCGCCGTGGAACCCGGAGACCCACCAGTTCTGGGAGATGTGGCGGTCCAGCGAATGCGACTTGTACTGGGTCAGCACACAGAGTCGTTCGTAGCCTGCGTTGACGAGGTTCGACAGGACGAAGTCGATGAGCCGATAAGAGCCGCCGAAGGGGACCGCGGGCTTCGCACGGTCCATCGTCAACGGATACAGGCGCTTACCCTCTCCGCCGGCGAGGACGATTCCGAGCACGTGCGGTTGTGATCTCACCGTTCAAACATATCGGCACCGAGCCGGGCCGACCACCCGAGCGGCGCGAAACACTGTCGACGGCCCCTCGGACTCACCGTCGTCGGGCGACCGTGACCGTGACATCGGCGATCGTCGACACGCAGCCGCTTGCTGCCAACTCGGTGGCCGACGCCACGAGTTCGTCCCGACCACGGTGAAAGCCTGCAGGCCCCATACCTGCGACGTCCGCGAGCCGGTCCGCAGGCAGATCCAGTGGTGCGGTCACTCGGTCGGTGGAGACGATGTCGAAGTCTGTGCGAAGATCGGCGTCGATCCGGTCGGCCTTCCCCGCGCCGACACGCAGCATGCCCATCGGTTCGACGATCTCGGCGAGATGTCCGACGTTGGGAGTGACGATCACCCAACGGCCGCCGGGCGCAAGGACGCGGGCCGTCTCGGCGGCGTTGCGCGGTGCGAAGACCGACAGGACGGCCGACGCCACGCCGGTCTGCACGGGAATCGAGGCCCAGAGGTCGGCGACGACAGACACAGCGCGCGGATGGGCGCGGGCCGCTGCCCGCGCGCACGATTTCGAGAGATCTATGCTGACCCCGACACGATCGTCGGTACCAGCGTCCAGGGATGCCGCCAGGTAGGCTCCGGTGCCGCCGCCCGCGTCGACGAGGACGCCTGTCGAGTTGATCGCCGCGGCCGCGACCGCTTGTTGGATGGGCGCGTACAGTCCACCGTCGAAGACTCTCGTCCGGGCCGCAACCATCTCGGGCGTATCGGACCGGTGCGCGGTGCCTTTCCCGCTCAGCAGCGAGACGTAACCCTGTCTGGCTAGGTCGTAGCGATGTCCCGAGGCGCAGCCGAGCACCCGAGACGATGATGTGAGCGCTCCCGAGCAGATCGGGCAGGCCAGACGAGCGGCCGCGAACAGTTCGGGATTCGCCGTCAGGCGGTGACCTCGCGAAGGGCCTCGCCGAGTGCGCTCGCCTCTTCGTCGTTCAGTTCGACGACCAGTCGGCCGCCGCCGTCGATCGGGATGCGCACGACGATCCCGCGACCTTCCTTGACCGCTTCCATCGGGCCGTCGCCCATCCGTGGCTTCATCGCCGCCATACCCGTGCTCCCTCCAACGATTCCCTGACTCGTGCCATGATACGTGCGCCACATTCGCGCGTCGCCCTCAGGACCGCGGAACTTACTCAGTCGTCAGTCTCGTATACCTGCACTGTCGGGATCGCACCCGTGTCGGCGACCTCCCGGCCGGACAGTTCGTGGACCACCCCGCGGAGCTCGTCGATCTCGCGCGCGAGCTTCTCCAGCGCCCAGTCGACTTCGACGGCGCGGTAGCCGCGGAAGGTCTGCGCGAACACGAGTCCGCGCACGTCGTCGCCGCTGATACCCGCGCGGGGCAGTCGAGTGAGCGTGGTGCCGGACTCGATCGGCGGCAGATCCTCACCGCGACCGAACACGAACCACACCACGCCGAAGAGCAGCGCGACCAGCACAGCCACGCCGATCACGTACAGACCGATGATCACCACGTCTCCACCCTAACGCCGCCGACCGCCCGGCTGCGTCGACCGCAGGACCACCGGATCGAGTTCGGCGACAGGCGGCCGCTCCTCACGCATCAATTCGGTGGTGTGCGGTGCAAATCCGCCGGTCTCGTCGGGCACGAACTGGGTGAGGCCGACACCGGAGTCGGCGACGCCGCAGCGGTCCAGGAGCGTCGCGACGATCTGCCTGCTCATGACCGCGAGATCGCGGAGTGGGCGGTTCCGGTGTTGGCGGACACCGAGGTTCACCTGTCCGATGCCGCTGAGACCGTATCGCGCGTAAGTGTCGACCAGCAGCCCGATCTCGACCCCGTAGCCGGGCGCGAAACGTACCGAGGTGAGGAGTTCACGGGTGCCCGCGTACTCTCCGCCGAGCGGCTGCAGCACTTCCCCGAGTTCGGGTTTGAGCGCGGTGAGCAGTGGTCGGGCGAGGAGTTCGGTGACCCGGCCGCCACCGGACGCGTCGTGAGTGGTCCCGGTGAGCAACGGCCGACGGTAGTAGCCCTTGACGAGGTGGATGTCGGGGTCGGCGAGCAGCGGGCCGAGCATCTTCGGCACGAACATCGGATCGGGGTCGATGAGGTCCGCGTCGACGAACGCGA
Source organism: Gordonia sp. (in: high G+C Gram-positive bacteria) (assembly GCF_052106715.1). NCBI lineage: Bacteria > Bacillati > Actinomycetota > Actinomycetes > Mycobacteriales > Gordoniaceae > Gordonia > Gordonia sp. (in: high G+C Gram-positive bacteria). The sequence goes on along the minus strand of NZ_JBQEDL010000032.1, from coordinate 18,012 downwards.
CGAGGTCGCCGGTGGTCGCGGCCAACGAGCGCCACAGTGCTTCGCCCTTGCCCGGCTGCGGCTCGATGCCGGGGATCGCCTCCTCACGGGTGACGACCCGCGCGCCCGCGGCACGTGCACACTCGGCAGTGCGGTCGGTGCACCCGGAGTCGACGACCACCAGTTCGTCGACCAACCCGCCGAGCAGCGGCGCGATGGTCGCGATGACTCCCGCGACCGTGTCTTCTTCGTTCAACGCAGGCAGAACCACCGATACGGTACGTCCGGCTTTGGCCGCGACGAGTTCGCCGACGCTCCACTCGGGGTGATCCCACGTGTGCGTGTGTGACCAGCGGGCCTCCCCCTCGCCCCGATCGGTCCAGACGTTCATGCCAGTCCTCGCACCGCGCGCGAGGGCGGCCTGGATCCGGCGATCGATGCGACCATGTCGACGACGCGACGCGTGTGGGCGACTTCATGGACGCGGAACACGCGGGCGCCCCGTGAGGCCGCCAGCGCGGTCGCGGCAAGCGTGCCCGCCACTCGCTCCTCGAGTCCGACGCCGAGCGTCTCACCGATGAAGTCCTTATTCGACAACGCCATCAGTACCGGCCACCCGGTGTCGACCAGGCGGTCGATCTCACGCAGCAGCGCGAGGCCGTGGTGGGTGTTCTTGCCGAAGTCGTGCGTCGGATCGATCAGGATGCCGTCGTCACGGACCCCTGCCTCGCGGGCCCGGGTCGCCGCGCCGGTCACCTCCGCGATGACGTCGGCGACCACGTCGTCGTACGCCACCCGATGCGGCCTGGTCCGGACCCGCGCCCCACCGGTGTGCGAGCAGACGATTCCCGCTCCGGCTTGCGCTGCGACGTCGACCAGGGCCGGATCGACGCCCGCCCACGTGTCGTTGATGATGTCCGCTCCCGCTTCGCACGCCGCCCTCGCCACTTCGCTGCGCCAGGTGTCGACACTGATCAACAGGTCGGGGTGATGCGATCGGATCCACGCGATCAGCGGAACGACCCGCTGAACCTCGGCCGCGGCGTCGACCGGATCGCCCGGTCCCGCCTTGACTCCGCCCACGTCGACGAGGTCGGCCCCGTCGGCCACGACCGCGTCCACGCGGGCCTTCGCGGCGTCGTCGGAGAAGGTGGCCCCTCGGTCGTAGAACGAGTCCGGGGTCCGGTTGACGATCGCCATCACGAGGGCGCGGTCGGTCGCGACGGGGCGACCTGCGAGGGTCGGGCGGCCCCGGCCCGCCGAGGGGTGAAGGGGCACCGGGTCACCCAACCGGCGCCCCCCCCACCCGGCCACGCCGGGGCGGGGGGGCCGCGACATCGGCCGGGTAGTCGTCGTAGAACGGCACGTACCCGTCTTTACGCCCTTTGAGTACCCACACCTCGTCGTCGCCGACGTCGGAATAGGCCTCCTTGCGCAACTCCACTTTGCGGTTCTTGAACGTCGAGGTGACCTCGATTTCTCCGACGAACCGGACGAACAGCGGCACCGCGTATGCGGGCAGTTCGGCGTAGAGGTGGTCGGCGAACGCCTTCGGATCGGGCTTGTCGCCGTCGACGGTTACTGCGACCATGCCGGCCTTGCCGTCGCACCCTGCCACCTCGACGCCGAATGCCACGCTTCCGGACACCCCGTCGGCACTGTCGACGGCGCTCTCGACCTGGGTAGTCGCCACGTTCTCGCCCTTCCAGCGGAAGGTGTCGCCGAGTCGGTCGACGAACGTGATGTGCGAGAAGCCGATCTCTCGGACCAGGTCACCCGAGTTGAAGTAGGAGTCCCCGGATTTGAAAGCATCGCGGATCACCTTCTTCTCCGTCTCCGCCGAATCGGTGTAACCGTCCACGGGCACGCGGTCGCTGATCTCCGAGATCAACAGGCCCGCTTCGCCTTTGGGGACGGCGGTGAGTCGCCCACGGGAGTCACGCTTCGCCGTGCCGTCTGCGTTGTACTCGACGACCTTGAAAGGGAGCGGGCAGAACCCGGCGGTCCGCTTGACGCCGAATACGTTGACGAACGCCAGGTTCAACTCGCTGGCGCCGTAGAACTCCACGATCCGGCCGACGCCGAATCGCTCCTCGAACTCATCCCAGATCTCCGGACGCATTCCGTTGCCGATCGCGACACGGATCGAGTGCTGCCGATCGGTCGCTTTCGGCGGCTGCGCCAACAGGTATCGGCACAGTTCCCCGATGTAAGTGAACGCGGTGGCACGGTTCTCGATGATCTCGTCCCAGAAACGCGACGCCGAGAACTGCTCGCTCAACGCGATGCACGCACCCCCTGCGAGCACGGCTCCGAGCGACACCGAGAGCGCGTTGTTGTGGTACAGCGGCAGCGCGACGTACATGGTGTCCGACGGGTGCAGCCGGACGGCGAGGCCACCGATACCGGAGTAGTTTGCCAGCCAGCGATTATGGCTCATCACGCTGGCCTTGGGAAGGCCGGTGGTACCAGAGGTGAAGATGTAGAACGCGAGCGTCGACGCGGGCAGGGTCGCCGTCACAGCCGGGTCGGTCGTCGACTTCGAGGCCGCCGTCTCGTCCAGCGCTGGGAAGTCGAAGACATGCTCGGGCCTCGCCGACGCGGACATCGAGTCGAACGCCTCTTTGCAGTCCGGATCCCAGATCAGGACCTTCGCGTCGAGCAGCGACATGCTGTGGTCGATGACGTTTCCACGCTGGTTGTAGTTCAGCATGCCCGCGACGGCGCCCAGCTTGAGCGTCGCAAGGATGACGAGGAGGTCGGTCGGGTTGTTCTTCGACAGGATCCCCACCACGTCGCCGACCCCGACACCGCGCTCGGCGAGGACCGCGGCGTACCGATTCACCTGGCGGTTGCATTCGCCATACGACGTCGACTCGCCGTGCCACCGGATGAACGGCCGGTCCGGATGGTCAGTCGCGAGCTTGGCGAAGATCTGTCCGATCGTGCTCTTCTTGTCACCGGAGCGGAAGATCAGGCCCGGAGCGTGCCGAGCCATCGACGGCAAGTCCGGCGCCATCGTGGCCACGCCCTTGAGCAGGTCAGTGATTCCGACCTTCGTTGGCACTGCGTTCATGCTTTGCTCCACTCCTCCCACCGACATGTGAATGCCGCTACCCTACCGTCGGGTCAGTTTCGTCACAGCGTCGGCCGCCGTCTCGACGACGATAAGTCGTTCGAGGGCGTGCGAGGACACGAAACCGCGAGTCTGCAGATCGCTCAACCAGGCGAGCATCGGATCGTAGAAGCCGTCGAGGTTGACCATGATCACCGGCTTGTCGTGTTCACCGAGGTAGCCGCCCGTCCACGTCTCGAAGAACTCCTCGAGCGTCCCGATTCCACCCGGCAGGGTGATGAACCCGTCGGCCAGTTCTTCCATGAGTCGTTTTCGTTCGCGCATCGTGTCGGTGACGATCAGTTCGTCTGCGTCGAGGTCGGCGACCTCTTTGGCCATCAGGTGCTCGGGGATCACGCCGATGGTCCGCCCACCCGCAGCCCGCGTGGCTCGGGCGACGCTGCCCATCATCGAGATCTTGCCGCCGCCGGACACGAGTGCGAGACCCGCGTCGGCGAGCGCCGTGCCGACATCGGCCGCGAGTTGCAGGTATTGCTCGTCGACGGGCCCTGACGCGCAGTAGACGCAGACCGCTGGACGGTCGGCACTCACGAGCGGACCGCCTTGTCGCACACGGCCTGGACGGCTTCGGCCGGAGTGTCGACCAATGTGACGAGGTCGAGGTCTTCGCGCGAGATCTTGCCCTCGTCGGCGAGTGTGGTCTTGATCCACTCGACGAGCGGCCCCCAGAAATCGCGGCCGACGAGCACGATCGGGAACCGGAGGACCTTGCCCGTCTGAACGAGGGTCAGAGCCTCGGAGAGTTCGTCGAGAGTCCCGAAACCACCGGGCAGGCAGACGAACGCCTGCGCGTACTTGACGAACATCGTCTTGCGGACGAAGAAGTAGCGGAAGTTCATTCCGAGGGTCAGGTACGGGTTGATGTGCTGCTCGAACGGAAGCTCGATGTTGAGCCCGATCGATGGCGCACCCGCCTCGTACGCACCCTTGTTGGTCGCCTCCATCGCGCCGGGGCCGCCGCCGGTGATGACTGCGAACCCGGCTTCGCCGAGCAGCCTGCCGAGTTCGACAGCCTGCTCGTAGCCGGGCGACCCCGGCTGGTCGCGAGCCGAACCGAATACGGTGACCGCTTCGGCGACGTTCTCGAGTGCGTCGAACCCGGACACGAATTCGGATTGGATTCGCAGAACCCGCCACGAGTCGCGGACCGTGCGGTTCGCCGCGCGCGTCGGATCACGGGGGTCGACCCACTCGAGGAGACCTCGGTCGGTCGGCACCTGCTCCGCGTCGCCCGGCAACCGCACCTGCGCCGCTCCGACATGGCGCACCTGCACATCCGTATGAGGAACGTCGCGGGGAGAACCGTCGCCGGAATCGGGCTGCGCCTCGCGCGGATCGTCTGCCATGGCGCAAACGGTATCAACCGATGTCCGAGCCGCTCACCCGAACTTCGATCGACCGTTGCTCGCGATCGTGGGCAGCCGCTCGCCGCGGGAGAAACTGTGCGTACAGCCCGTCGGGACCGTGTGACTCGTATGCCAGATCGGCGACGTCGATGAGGTCGATGTGCGTTCCGTCCGCGAATCTCACGCCTGGTCGTCGGGGCGCACCCCGCAATCTCCACGTGTCGCCCGATTCCGAGAACCTCAGCGGCGTCAGACTCGAACGCCATCCCTCCATGAATCGGTCGTGGGTGCGAACCTACCGCACTGCGAAGACCGGCATTCCCGGTGCTGCGTCGAGAATCTCGGCATCGGTCGAGTCCGGAGCCAGACCCTCGTCGAACGTCGCGACCTGCCACGCCCACCGCGTGAGGTACGCACGGATCAGTTCGGGTTTGCGTTCGTCGTCGAGTTCGACGAGGGTCACCGGTTCGGTGCGGCGACCGCGGCGGAGGCTGACCGATCCCCCGGCCCGGACGTTGCGCACCCACTGCGTCCGGCCACGCGCGGCCACGAGATACCGTTCGCCGTCGAGATCGAGCACGTTGACCGGCGTGGTCCTCAGTTCGCCGCTCACTCGCCCCGGCACCTGGAGGTCGTAGCAGCCGCTCGGCGCGACACCGAGGCGGGCCAGCACCCCGACGATACGGTTGGTCACAGTGCTCGCCAGCCCGGTCGGCGCGACGTAGCGATCGGTCGGCTCGGATGGCTTCGGCTCGATGATCTCGGACATCTTTTCGTCTCCTAGAAATCTCGGTACGGCGGAAGGGCCGCCGCGATGTTGACGATCAGTGAGAACACCGCGAAACCGGACACGGCCGAGGCCCGCACGCCTGCGACGGCGAGTAACACAGCGGCACCCAGATACAACGCGACCTTGACGGCGGCCTTGGCTGCCGCGACGTCGACGACGGGCTGCGGTGAGGCGAAGACCGCCCACGCTGCGATCGCAACCGCCACCGCTACCGCACCTGCCACAACACCGAGCCCGCCGCGTTCGGCGAGGAGCCAGACCGAACCGCCCAGCGCGGCGAGCATCAGAAGTTCGCTCGCGAACACGAGTCCCGCAAGAGTCCACAGATACGCGGTCACTACCGCCTCCTTTTTCGTGAACGGTGTTCTCGTTTTGAGTTTAGATTCCTGCCATGAATAAATCAAGAACACTGTTCACCAATTCCATTGCATGCGACGATGAACGTGATGAGGACTCCAGACGATCCGGGCGTCCGAGCCCGCAAGCGCGCCGGTATCGAAGCCGATCTCCGAGAGGTCGGGCGCAGACATCTGGCGGAGCACGGCGCTGCCGCGCTGTCGTTGCGCGCTGTCGCCCGCGACATGGGGCGCGCACCGTCGTCTCTGTACCGTTACGTGCGGAACCGCGACGACCTGTTGACCGTGCTGATCGTCGACGCGTACGACGACCTCGCAGACGATCTCGATGCCGCCGTCCTCGATGCCGCCGTCGACGGACATTCGTCGCCCCGGAAGCGATTCGAGGCGTACGCGGATGCGTTGCGCACGTGGGCGACCGCTCATCCGAGCGAATACGCTCTGCTGTACGGCTCACCAGTCCCCGGGTATCACGCCCCTGCCGACACGACCCTGCGCGCGGGCACCCGGCCGATCCTGGCACTCGGCGCGATCGCTGCAGCCGGAGATCCTCCCGTCGCCCCCGGCACACGATCCACGCACCAACGCGCCGCCGCCTCCGCACTGGCGGCGACCGCCGCCTCGGACGACGTCGCGCCCCTCGGACTGACTCCGCAGGCGCTGGCACGCGCGCTGTCGGTGTGGAACCTGCTGCTCGGTTCGATCTCGTCCGAGGTGTTCGAACAGATGGGGCCGATCACCGACCGGCCGGACGATGTCTGGGCGGGCGTGGTCGACCTCGGCGGTGGACTGCTGTTCGGTTGAGAGCGAGCCGATGACGGGTTCGCCAGCCGGGGAGAACCCTCAGCGCGACAGGTACGACCGCAGCGTCTGCGTGACCTCGGTGATCTGGTCGACCGGCACCCGTTCGTCGGCACGGTGCGCAAGGCTCGGGTCACCCGGACCGAGGTTGACGGCGGGGATGCCGAGGGCCGCGAACCGTGAGACGTCGGTCCATCCGTACTTGGCCCGGAACCGTCCGTCCGCGGCGTCCACGAGAGCTGCGGCTGCGGGGTGGGCAAGGCCAGGCAGGGCGCCCGCTGCCGAATCGGTGATCTCGGCGGTCACCGCGCCCGAGCCGAGAGCGTCGGCGAACACGTCGCGCACGTGCTCGAATGCCTGCTGCGGGCTACGGTCCGGAGCGAACCGGAAGTTGACGTCGACGTATGCCGCATCCGGGATCACGTTGCCTGCGACTCCGCCGTGGACCGCGACCGCCGACAGTCCCTCGCGGTATTCGCAGCCGTCGATGTCGACACGGCGCGGCTCGTAGGACGAGAGAGTGGTGAGAAGGTGGCCGAGTTTGTGAATCGCGTTGTCTCCCATCCATGCCCGAGCTGAATGCGCGCGCGTGCCGGTCGCGGTGAACCGAACCCGCAACGTGCCCTGGCATCCTGCTTCGATGAGGCCGGCCGTCGGCTCGCCGAGGATCGCGACGTCGGCGCGGAGCCAGTCGGGCATTTCTCGCTCGATGCTCCCGAGGCCGTTGAACTCGGCGGCGATCTCCTCGCAGTCGTAGAAGATCAACGTGATGTCGTGCAGCGGGTCGTCCAACGTGGCAGCCAGGTGCAGGAAGACGGCGTCGCCGGACTTCATGTCGACCGTCCCACAACCGTGCAGGACGTCACCTTCGTCCGCCGAGTCGGTGCGGCGGGACGGGACGTTGTCGACGATCGGCACCGTGTCGAGGTGACCGGCGAGAATCACTCGCGAGTCCAGACCGCGCTCGGTGCGTGCCAACACACAGTTCCCGTGGCGGATCACCTCGAAGCCCGCGGTCTGTTCGCGGAGCGCTTGTTCTACCGCATCGGCGATCAGCGTCTCGTCCCGGCTGACGCTCGGAATGTCGACGAGTGCGGCGGTCAGATCGATCGGGTCGGCGGACAGATTCAGGCTCGGGATGCTCACAGTCAACCATCGTATGCCGGACCGACGCACCGGAAGCCGAGCTGCGACGACGACGACCGGATCTCCTCGAACCCTCGCGCCGCAGGCCGGTCTCGTCGGCAGTAGTCCGGTGAGCACAGAAACGATCCGCCTTTGATCACCGTCGACCATGCACCGCCGCCCTGCGGACGCACGCGCACCTCGGCGTCGCGCGCCGCATGCGACACGGTGGCAACGGTGCACGTCCACTCCCACACGTTCCCGATCATGTCGTAGAGCCCCCACGGATTAGCCGGATAGCTACCGACCGGGCTGGTACGGCGGAACCCGTCCGGGTCGGCGTCCTCCCACGGGAAGTGGCCGTGCCACGTGTTGGCCTGGCGCACACCGCCCGGCTCGTGCCGTCCGCCCCAGGCGTAGTGCGACGCACCGGCGGCGCGGGCGGCATGCTCCCACTGCTCCTCGGTCGGCAACGCCGCTCCCGCCCACTCGGCGTACACGTTCGCATCCAGGAAGCTCACGTGCACCACTGGATGGTTCGGCCGTGCGGTCGTGCCCGGTCCGCCGGGACGACGCCACGACGCGCCGGGTACGTACGTCCACCACCGGCTGGGGTCGCCGAGTGAGACCGGGCCGGACGTCGGGGTGAACACCATCGACCCGCCTTCCGGTTCCCCGTGCCCAGTCGAGTCCAGGTCGGACGGCTGCTCGGCCGTCGTGACATACCCGGTTGCTGCGACGAACGCTCCGAAGTCGGCGACGGTCACCGGCGTGACATCCATCGTGAACGCCGCGACGTGGCGGTGATGCGCAGGGCGTTCCTCCGGGTAGTCCTCGTCAGAGCCGATCACGGTATCGCCTGCCGGGATCTCTAGACGGTTCCACCTAGCCTCGAGCATGGTGACGACCTCCTCGCTGGCTGCGATACCCACTCAACCCGAAACGGCACGGGTCGGGCCCGCATTGCGTCAGCCGTGCACAGATCATCCGACCCGAGCGCCGCGGGAATCGTGTACCGCCGGAGCGAGTCCTGTTGTGGTCCAGCGAATTCGAGGCAGTTCGGCCGGTCCGCGGCTGGCATCTCTCCCAGGGGGCGACGGCACGATTTCGTCCTTCGCTCGGCTCATCAGTTGACGCCCGAAGCGGGGTCAGCGGGTCGGCCGCGCCGTCCGGCTAAACTCATGCCGTGACTATTCAAGGTGCTGCTGCCATTGGAATCGCCACCGTGTGGGAGAACGACGGTCAGATCGCTGTCCTCGACACGTGGTACCCGAACCCCGAACTCGATCCGGAACCCGGCGTCGCCGGCTCCTCCGAACTGAGCGGCGACGAGGTCCCCGCGGACCTTCGACCGCTCGTCGGCGTCGACGAGGCCCGCAACGTCAAGACGATCGCGGTGAAGACGGTGATCGCCGACCTGGCGACCGCACCGGTCGACGCGCACGACGTCTACCTGCGTCTACATCTGCTATCGCATCGGCTGGTCCGCCCGCACGGCCTGAACCTGGAAGGCCAGTTCGGCCTCCTCGCCAACGTCGCGTGGACCAACTTCGGCCCCTGCGCCGTCGTCGGCTTCGAACAGACCCGCCTGCGGCTGCGCGCGCGCGGGCACGTCACTGTGACCTCGATCGACAAGTTCCCGCGGATGGTCGACTACGTCTCCCCTGCCGGCGTCCGCATCGGCGACGCCGACCGAGTCCGTCTCGGTGCTCACCTCTCCCCTGGCACCACCGTCATGCACGAGGGCTTCGTCAACTTCAACGCAGGCACCCTCGGAGCGTCGATGGTCGAGGGCCGCATCTCGGCGGGCGTCGTGATCGGCGACGGCTCCGACATCGGTGGCGGCGCCTCCACGATGGGAACCCTGTCCGGTGGCGGCAAGGAGATCATCTCGATCGGCAAGCGCTGCCTTCTCGGTGCGAATGCCGGATGCGGAATCCCGCTCGGCGACGACTGCGTGATCGAAGCCGGCCTCTACCTCACCGCCGGTACCAAGGTGACGGGCCCGGACGGCTCGGTGGTCAAGGCCCGCGACCTGGCCGGGCGCTCGAACCTGTTGTTCCGCCGCAACAGCACCACCGGTGCGGTCGAGGTGACCGCAAAGGAAGGCGACGGGATCGAACTCAACGAGGCGCTGCACGCCAACTGATTTCGCGCTTCGAACGGCCCCGGCGTCGTCGACCGCTTCACCGGATCGACGTCGGGGCCGCACCGTGTCCTTGGTCGAGTCGCGTTGGACGTTCAGGCCGCGAGCGCCGCGCTCAGTCCGACGAAGGGGGCGGTGACCGCTACTCACCCAGCCGCGCGACGGCGGCATCGATGCGCTCGTCGGTCGCGGTGAGTGCCACGCGGACATGCTCGGCGCCCGAGGGGCCGTAGAAGTCGCCGGGAGCGACCAGGATGCCGCGCTGCGCGAACCAGTCCAGAGTTGCCCGTGAATCGTCACCACGGGTGGTCCACAGATACAGGCCGGCCTCGGAGTCGTCGACGGTGAAGCCTGCGTGCTCGACCGCGCGCTTCAGCCGGTCGCGACGCGAACGATAACGTTCGCGTTGAGCATCGACGTGCGCGTCGTCGTTCAGTGCGGCAATGGTCGCTCCCTGGATCGGGAACGGCACGATCATGCCGGAATGCTTGCGGACGGCGAGGAGTTCGGCGATCAACGCCGTGTCGCCCGCCAGGAAGCCCGCACGGTATGACGCGAGGTTGGAGACCTTCGACAGCGAGTGCACCGCGATCAGACCGGTGTGATCGCCTCCGCACACGTCCGGATGCAGCACCGAATGCGCCACACCCTCCCACGTGAGCCCGAGGTAGCACTCGTCGGAGATCACGATGCTGCCGTGCTCGCGCGCCCACTCGACGACGCCCCGCAGGTGCTCGACCGACAAGACGGCACCGGTCGGGTTCGACGGACTGTTCACGAAGATCGCAGCGGGCACGTCGTCGCCGTAGTCGGCGACGGCGTCCGCGCGACGCGGAACAGCCCCCGCGAGGAGCGCGCCGACCTCGTACGTCGGATATGCGACCCGAGGGATCACGACCGGATCGCCCGCCGGCACACCAAGTTGCGACGGCAGCCCGGCGATCACTTCCTTCGTGCCGATCACCGGCAGAATCGACGACTCGTCGAGCCCGGTGATCGCGAAACGTCGGGACAGCGCGCCGACCGCGGCCTCGCGCAGAGCAGCTGTCCCGAGAGTCGCCGGATACCCGGGAAACTCCGACGACGCGGCCAGCGCGTCACGGATCACCGGGGCGACCGGATCGACGGGGGTGCCGACCGAGAGATCGATTATCCCGTCGTCATGCGATGCGGCCAACCTCTTCGCTCCCGAGATCGTGTCCCAGGGAAAGTCCGGAAGGCCTGCGCTGACCGGCCGTAGGCGACTCACAGTCCGATCAGTCCTCTTCGCCCATCGGAGGCAGATTCTTCACGAACTCCGGGTCGAAGTCGGTCTTGCCGACCTTGCTCGCGCCGCCGGGCGAACCGAGGTCGACGAAGAAGTCGACGTTCGCACTCAGGTACGGCTCCCACTCGTCGGGAACGTCGTCCTCGTAGAAGATCGCCTCCACCGGGCAGACCGGCTCGCAGGCACCGCAGTCGACGCATTCGTCGGGCTGGATGTACAGGCTGCGTCCACCCTCGTAGATACAGTCGACTGGACACTCCTCGACGCAGGCACGGTCCATCACGTCGACGCACGGCTCCGCGATGATGTAAGTCACGTCGCTTCTCCTTCTCGTTCTCCGCGACGACACGAGGGCTGATCGCGTCGTCTACGCATGTCGCGGCACCGTCGCACCGCACAGGTACACAGACTATCCGGACTCGGCCGGACCGCCCGAATCAGCACACCCTGACCTGCGCGGATTTTTACTCACGCAGTGAAATCGCCGACGGTCAGCCGAGTCCGAGACTGAGCATCGGCGCCGGGGCCGGGCGATAGTCGGTCAACCGCTGACGCGGCGTCCGCCCGATCCCGGTCACGATCTCGTGCAACTCCTCCACCGTCTTCTCCGAGCCGTGCTGACTGCCGGCCATCCGCGAGATGGTCTCCTCCATCAAGGTGCCGCCGAGATCGTTCGCACCACCGCGCAGCATGGCCCGGGTACCGTCCACACCGAGCTTGACCCAACTGGTCTGGATGTTGTCGACGCGTCCGTGCAACATGATGCGAGCCAACGCGTGCGCGGCGCGATTATCACGCTGAGTCGGACCGGGCCGAGACGCTCCGGCGAGGTATAGCGGCGAGGACTGGTGGACGAACGGCAGCAACACGAACTCGGTGAACCCGCCGGTGCGGTCCTGGATGCCGCGTAGCACATTCAAGTGTCCGACCCAATGCCGCGGCGAGTCGACGTGCCCGTACATCATCGTCGAACTCGACGGCAGCCCCACCTCGTGCGCGGTGGTGATGACGTCGATCCACGCCGACGTCGGCAGCTTCCCCTTCGTGAGGATCCACCGGACCTCGTCGTCGAGAATCTCCGCAGCAGTACCGGGGATCGAGTCGAGCCCCGCTTCACGAAGCGCGGTGAGCCAGTCGCGGACCGACTCGCCACCGCGTGAGGCACCGTTGACGACCTCCATCGGACTGAATGCGTGCACGTGCATCGACGGCACCCGGTTCTTGATGGCGCGGACGAGGTCCGCGTACCCGGTCACCGGCAGTTCCGGATCGATACCGCCCTGCATGCAGATCTCCGTCGCCCCTGCGACGTGGGCCTCCCACGCGCGGTCGCCGACCTCGGTACTCGACAACGTGAACGCATCGTCGTCGCCCTTACGCTGTGCGAACGCGCAGAAGCGGCATCCGGTGTAGCAGATATTGGTGAAGTTGATGTTCCGGTTCACCACGTAGGTGACGTCATCGCCGACGACGTCTCGACGAATCGAATCGGCGAGCGCGGTAAAGGCGTCGAGTCCCGTACCGTCGCTCGTGGCGAGCGCGAGGTACTCCTCGTCCGAGAGTCCACCCGGATCGCTCTCGGCACGCCGCAGAGCCGCCGACACTTCGGAATCCAGGCGCTCGGGTGCCCTCGAATCGTCCAGCGCCAGCACCTGTTCCCGGATGGTGTCCCAGTCACCGAACGCGTTGTCGATGTCACTGCGCGTATCGGTGTTTCGGCCGTCCGTGTCGATCTCGGTGTTGAGGTCGACACGACCGGACGACGCCCACTCCTCGTCGGGCTCCTGCCACGGCATCCCTTCGGGACGCACGTCGACGGCGAGCCCGGTGACCGGATCGGTGAGAGCCGCGACGTGGCGGGCGATCCGCGGATCGATCCACGGCGACCCCGCCAGCACATAGCGGGGCTGTGCCGCCGACCGCTCGGTGAGCGTGTGTCCGGCTGCTGCCGTGATGTCGGCGAGCGTGTCCAGGTTCGGCCACGGGCGCTCCGGGTTGACGTGGTCGGGTGTCAACGGCGAGACGCCGCCCCAGTCGTCGACGCCTGCCTCGATCAGCGCATGGCATTCGTCCGCCGAGACGAGGTTCGGCGGGGCCTGGATGCGCATGCGCGGCCCCATGACCAATCGGGCCACGGCCACCGCGGCCAAGAATTCGGACATCTCGGCATCCGGCGATGAACCCATCGCGGTGTTGGGCTTGGCCCGGAAGTTCTGCACGATCACTTCTTGGATGTGCCCGAACGCCTTCTGCGCCTTACGGATCATGAAGATCGATTCGGCGCGTTCAGTACGTGTTTCGCCGATGCCGACGAGGATTCCAGTGGTGAACGGGACCGAGAGACGCCCAGCGTCAGTCAGGACCCGCTCGCGGATAACCGGATCCTTGTCGGGGCTGCCGTAGTGGCATTCGCCCTTGTCCGTGAACAGTCTACGAGCGCTCGTCTCGAGCATCATCCCCATGCTCGGCGCGACGGGCTTGAGTCGGTTGATCTCCTCCCAGCTCATGACGCCAGGATTCAGGTGCGGCAGCAGCCCGGTCTCCTCCAGGACGCGGATCGCCGCGGCACGCACGTAGTCGAGCGTCGAATCGTAGCCGCGTTCGTCGAGCCACTGCGCGGCTTCCGGCCACCGATCCTCGGGACGGTCGCCGAGGGTGAACAACGCCTCTTTGCATCCGAGCGCGGCGCCGTTGCGCGCGATCGCCACGACCTCGTCGAGTTCGAGGAACATGCCGCGCCCCTCGCGTTTGAGCTTGCCGGGCACTGTCACGAACGTGCAGTAATGGCACCGGTCGCGGCACAGGTGCGTCAGCGGGATGAACACCTTGCGCGAGTACGTCACCTGTCGCGCGCGGCCCTCGGCCTCCAGACCTGCGTCACGCACACGCGCTGCGGCCGCGCACAGCGCGGTCAGATCGTCGCCGCGCGCGGCCAGCAGGACCGCCGCCTCGTCGACGTTGAGCGCGGTCGCGTCGGCTGCTCGGCGCAGTGCGCGCCTCATCGCCGACGGCGAAGGAGCCGGGGCCCCGATTACCGATTCAGAAGACGTCACCTGTTCGATGGTAGACACGAGTTCGATCTTGTGAATTTCGGGCGGGGTTTCCGGCCCCTACTCCCAGTCAGTGCGCTCCCCCGCTCAGCCTTCGCGGATCGTCATCGACGCGAGCTTGTCGGCTGCGACGTCGAACACGAATTTCGACAGCCCGTTCGCGTGTGTACTGCGCCAGTCCGCGATCACGGTGACCGCATCCGAATCGACGTAGCTCTCGGTGACGGTCATGGTGCCGGTCGCGCCGATGAACTCCTTATCGCTCCAGGCCTTGATCTCGTCACGACCGGTGAACACGCGGCCCCAATCGTCGACGAAAGCTCCATCGGCGAAAGCGTCCAGGAAACCTTGCTCATCGTGACGGTTCACGGTCTCGATGAAGTCCGCGACGACGGTGGGCAACGATTCGGTCATAGTGGTCCCCTCCAGTGGTTCAGTGGTCAGCGGGTGGTGTATCCGCCGTTGGCGAAGATCGTCTGGCCGGTGATCCACCAGCCGTCGGTCGCCAAGAAGCTCACGATGGGCGCGATGTCCTCGATCTTGGTCAGCTGTCCGTACATCGCCTGCGACTTGTGGAACTCGACTCGCTCGGGCGTCTCCTGGCCGTAGAAGAACGGGGTGTCCATCGGGCCGGGCGCGATCGCTGTCACCGAGATACCGCGTGCGGCATATTCTTTCGCCGCCGCCCGCGTGAAGTGCTCGACGGGGCTCTTGCCGCCTGCGTAGGTCGAGTAGCCGTCGGTGAACGCCGCGAGGAGCGCCGTGACGATGGTGACGATCTTGCCGCCGTCGTTCAAGGTCCGCCCGGCCTCCTTGATGAAGAAGTACGCCGACTTCGCGTTGACGTCGAACATCTGGTCATACTCTGACTCGGTGGTCTCGGCGATCGGCTTTCGGAGTACCTTGCCGACGGTGTTGACCGCGATGTCGAGGCTACCGAGCCCTGCGACCGTCTCATCGAACACCCGGGTCACGGTGTCCGGATCGGTGAGATCACCAGTCAGCAGAACGCCGGTGCGCCCCTCGGCTTCGACAGCCGCGAGCGTCTGTTCGGCCTCCCCCTTGGACGATTCGCTGTTGTAGTGGATGGCGACGTCTGCGCCGGCAGCAGCCGCCTGTCGGCTGATGAGGCCGCCCAGGTTCTTGCCGCCGCCTGCGACCAGGATCTTGCGCCCTTCGAGTGGGTAGTCAGTCATGCATCCTCCGTATATATCGTTGATATGTGCTGCCATATCGACGATACACAACTAGTGTATCGGTGTGCCAGAGACAGAGAAGAGCGATACACGGACACGGCTGGTCGACGCAGCCGCAGAACTGATCGCTGCAGCACCAGGTGAGGACTTCTCGCTCCGCGACGTGTGCGAGCGGGTCGGGGTGCGGATGCCGACGCTGTACCACTTCTTCGGCAGCAAGCAGGGCTTGATCGACGCCGTCGTAGAGCGCGGATTCCAGCTGTATCTCGACGACAAGGAAAGACACGAGTCGAGCGGTGACCCGATCCGGGACATCCGTGATGGATGGGACGCACATGTCCGCTTCGGGCTCGCGAACCCGGGCTACTACACGCTCATGTACGGCAAGGTACAGCCCGGGTATTCACCTGCGGCCCATGCGAAACCAACGCTACTGTTGCGCGCACTCACCGACCGTGCCGCGGCTCAAGACAGGCTCGCGGTGGATCCCGAGCAAGCGGCGGCACACATACTCGCGACGAACATCGGCGTGACGCTGCGGCAGATCATTCTCGCCGAGGCCGACCCGGAACTCTCGGCCGCCGTGCGAGACGCGACGATCGCGGGCATCACCGGTGAAGGGGTAGGCGCTACGACCGCCGACGACCTCCGGCGAGTCGCGTCTGTCGCCACAGGTATGCCGGAAGTGCTGGGTGCGGCCGAAACCGCGCTGTTGGGTCAGTGGCTGCGTCGACTAGCGGACCGTCTCGACTGAGGGACCCGGCGACTGAGGGACCCGGCGACTGAGGGACCCGGCGACTGGGACTCGACCGGCCTACAGGTTGTTCAGGCGCGCCATGGACGTGACCATAGCGGGAAGGCCGAGACCGCAGAGCAGCAGTAGGAGCACACGCCAATCGCCGATGAGCGGCCCGTTTCCGTTGATACCGGGCACCGCGGCGATGATGACGACAGCGGTCCAGGCGATGAGCGGCGCGTACCGCCAGGAGGAGGCCGTCGTTCCGGCGGCGAGCCGCACGAGAAGCGTCGTGCCGATCGCGGCTATCACCACCGTGAACGGGACCGGCACCGCTCCGATGTACACATTCAGAAAGAACACCGTCAGCAGGGCGAGCACTATTCCGCACACGGTCAGCACCGCCAGCTCGATTCGGTCGGCGACGCTCAACGGAGCCCCTCGAACAGGTCGGTCTCGACGCGGGACCCCGTGTCGGCCCGCACTCCCTCATCGGCCCCGACTCGGCCGTCGGTCCGGATGAAGTGTTCGACAGGCGAGATCGGCTGCGCAATGAGATTCGACAACGCGTACTCGGTGCGCGAGGGTGCGACGCTCACCTGGGTCGCGTGCGCGGCGAGCGCGGCGACCTTTCGGTCGAGCACATCGGTGACGTCGACCGCGGTCGTGATCACGCCGTCCGGATAACTCGGCAACTCGCCCGGCTCCGGCATCCGCCAGCCGTCTGGGATCTCGCCGATCGCCGCGAGACCGGAGTTCAATGCGGAGCGCGCAGTGACTGACTCGTACACCTTGAGCGGGTACCCGGTCTGCACTCTCGACTCAGCGATCGCGGCGATCGACACCTCGTGGACCCGGCGGTGATCGGGGTGCCCGTACGTTCCCGCCTCGTCGTATGTGACGACGACATGCGGTGCGAAATCGTCGATCTCGGCGCGCAGCGTGGCGACGAGATCGTCGTGGGCGGCCTGAACGAGCGCCCGCGGATGCTGTGCGGAGGGGGTGCCCGCCATCCCAGAGTCCCGCCACCGGCCCGCGCCGCCGAGGAAGCGAGGCCGTGGCGCAGAAGCAGGGTCCGGAGCCAACGCGCGGAGCGCCGCGTGGAGCTCACCGATCCGATAGCCGCCCAACTGGTCGGCGCCTCCGTCCGCGACGAGTTGTGCCCACCGGTGCCCGATCACCTCGCCCTCCTCACCGAGGGTGAAGGTGATGACCCGAACGTCGACCCCTTCGGCGAGGTATCGCGCGATGACGCCGCCGGTCATGATCGACTCGTCGTCCGGGTGAGCGTGCAGCAGGAGCAGCCGTGGACGCTGCCCGCCCGTCACTGCAGACCCCAGCGGACGGCGTCGCCGAACACTCCGACCTGAGGAGCTCCATCGAGCGAGACCCCGACGATCTTATCGGTGGCAGCGCCGAACACCGAGTCCTGGTAGATGGGCAGGTAGACGGCTTGGTCGGCCAACATCGTCTCGGCGCGCGTCAAGTATTCCTTCGGATCGTCGACGCTCATCGCGTCGGTGGCCAGCGACATCAACTCGGGATCACACAGTCCCGAGACGTTTCCCGTGTACGTGCTGTCGTCGCTCGGGGGCGTCTGACTGGTGGATCGGCTCGGAGTCGTCGGCAGGACACTCTCGTCGGCGTCCCCCTCGTCGTCGGGCGCGTCGGAGTGGGCACCTGCCTCGGTGCCCGCCGTCGGCGGCTCGCAACCCACCTGGGAGGCGAGCGACGTCGCCGGATCGCCGCCCATGCCGGTCCACCCGACCACCAGGTCGACGCGGGCGTTGATGAGCGCCGACCCGTACAGCTCGGTATTCGACATGCCCTGGACGACGGCGCGGACTCCCGACGCCCGTAACTGGTCGGCGGTCGTCTCGGCCGCAGACATGGCCCGCTCGTCGGAGTTCACCGCGCCGATCCGAACCACGAGGTCCTTACCGTCCTTGGCGACCGGCGCCACTCCCGACGGCAGTCCCGGAACGTCGCTGGGGGCGGGCGTGGTCGTCGACGACGGTGCCGTCGGCGTCGACTCACTCGGGCTGGTCGTCGGCTCCGGCGTCGGTACCGGGGCCGGGACCCCC
>NZ_JBQEDL010000031.1:42139-49285 GCF_052106715.1 Gordonia sp. (in: high G+C Gram-positive bacteria) | reverse complement strand
ACTCGAACCCGCGACACCCAGGATCACAACCTGGTGCTCTACCAACTGAACTACAGCCACCATCGGCACCGGATTTCAGCGTTCACACGCCGTTGCCCGAGCCAGGCTCATACTCTATCCGGTTGTACGCGCTAAATTCCAATCGGTTTCTGACCTGCGTGTTCCGCCGAGACATTCGGCGTGAACACCGGTGGCAGTCAGGAAGTCACATCGGCGGCAGGTCGGCGACGATCTTCTCGAGCGCCTTGGCGTCGGGCCCGGGCGCGGGGACGAATGCCGCGGCGCGGTAGTAACGCAACTCCTGGATCGATTCGCGGATGTCCGCGAGGGCGCGGTGGGCGAGACCCTTCGGCGGTTGGCCGAAGTAGACCGCCGGGAACCACCGGCGAGTCAACTCCTTGATCGAGCTGACATCGACCATCCGGTAATGGAGGAACGAGTCGAGCTCCTTCATGTCGCGCGCGATGAAGCCGCGATCGGTCGCGATCGAGTTGCCCGCCAGGGGAACGGCGGCGCCGCCGGTGATGTGTTGACGCAGATAGTCCAAGACCATCTTCTCCGCTTCGGCGAGCGTCACCGTCGACGCTCGGACCTCGTCGGTGAGTCCGGAGTCGGCGTGCATCTTCACGACTACTTCGGGCATGTTGGCCAGGGCGTCGTCATCGGCGTGGATCACCACGTCGACACCGTCGCCCAGAATGTTCAAGTTGCTGTCGGTGACGAGCGCAGCGATCTCGATCAGTTTGTCGGAGCCCACGTCGAGGCCGGTCATTTCACAGTCGATCCACACGAGTTTGTCCTGCACGCGATCGACTCTATGCCCGATGCGGGTCGTCGGTGTCAGTCGCCCTCGCCGAGCTTGCTGTAGAAACGTCCGACGATCGGTGCAACGACCGCGCGCGGTGAATAGCCACCCGCTACCGACATGGCCTTCGACAGTGTTCCGGGTACAACGCGCATCTTGTTGCGCGACAACGCGTCCAGGCTCATTTGAGCGACTTTGTCTGATGAGTGCCACAGGAAGTCGGGTACCAATTTGTCGACGATCGACTGTTCGTCCGGTGACGGCGTTGCGGTTCGAACTGGCCCGGGAGCCAACAGAGTGACATGGACACCAGTGCCCTTGAGTTCGCCGCGCAATGACTCGCTGAAAGTGTTCACGAACGCTTTGGTCGCGGCGTAGGTCGCGTTGTTCGGGATCGCCATGTTGCCCGCAGCCGACCCGACCATCAAGATGCCGCCGACTCCACGCTCGACCATCTGGGGGAGTACCGCGAGCGTCAGGTCGTGGACGGCGTTCGCGTTCAGCCGGACCTGGGCGCGCTCATAGTCGAGGTCGGACCCAGCGACCGGACCGAACGTGGCGATGCCTGCGTTGTTGCACAGCAGCGAAATCTCTCGGCCGCGCAGCTCCTCACACAGGGCTGCGACGGCCTCGAGGTCCGAGAGGTCCACGGCGCGGACTTCCGCGTCGACATCGAAACGACTACGGATCTCCGTGGCGAGGGCATCGAGGACCTCGCGGCGTCGAGCCACCAGGATGACCGAGTGGCCACGACGCGCGAGTTCGCGTGCGAGCGCCATCCCGATCCCGGACGATGCTCCGGTGATGACAGCGCGGGCAGCGTTGCGAGGGACGACAGGCATGGGCTCATCGTATCCGGAGGCTAGGCCGGTACGACCGATCACTCGATGCCCGCGGCGACCTCCGTTCCCTGGCGGATAGCGCGCTTGGCGTCGAGTTCGGAGGCGACGTCGGCGCCGCCGATCACGTGGGTGATGATGCCCGCCTCGGTCAGCGGGTCGACGAGTTCGCGGACCGACTCCTGACCCGCACAGACGACGACGTTGTCCACTTCGAGGACCCGGGTGCCGGTGACGTTGCCCTGTTTGTCGTGCACGGTGATGTGCAGGCCGCCGTCGTCGATCCGGTCGTAGGTCGCACCTGAGATCTGTTCGACGCCCTTCATCTTGACGGTCGCACGGTGCACCCAACCCGAGGTCTTGCCGAGTGTCTTGCCTTGGCCGCCCGGCTTGCGCTGCACCATGTACACCTGGCGAATCGCGGGCATCGGTCGGACCTTGGTGATGAAACCGGGGGTGTCGAGATCCTCGGTGACACCCCACTCCTGCTCCCACTCCTTCAAATTGAGGGTGGGCGACTCGTCGGTCGTCAGGAACTCGGTGACGTCGAAGCCGATTCCGCCCGCCCCGATCACCGCGACGCGCTTGCCGATCTCGCGGTGGCCGAGGACGGCTTCCGCGTACGACATGACCATCGGATGATCGATGCCGTCGATCGTCGGGACCCGAGGGACGACGCCGGTGGCGACCACGACCTGATCGAATCGGCCGTCGATGATGTCCTCCGCGGACGCTTTGGTGCCCAGTCGGACGTTCACGTTGTTCACCTCGAGCTGTCGGGTGTAGTAACGGATCGTCTCGTTGAACTCCTCCTTGCCCGGGATGCGGGCGGCGATGGAGAACTGGCCGCCGATGTGCTCGCCGCTCTCGAACAAGTCGACGCGGTGTCCCTTCTGGGCTGCAGCCACGGCCGCCGAGAGTCCGGCCGGGCCAGCGCCGATCACCGCGACGCGCTTGGCGCTACGCGTCTGGCCGAGCGTCAACGTCGTCTCGCGACCCGCGCGCGGATTGAGCAGGCACGACACCTTCTTGCCGACGAACGCGTGGTCCAAGCAGGCCTGGTTGCAGCCGATGCAGGTGTTGATCTCGTCGGCGCGGCCGGATTCGGCCTTGCTCGCGAAGTCCGGGTCGGACAACAGCGGACGTGCCATCGAGATGGCGTCCACCTTGCCGCCCGCGAGGATCTCCTCGGCGAAATCGGGGGTGTTGATGCGGTTCGACGCGATCAGCGGGATCGACACGACCTCGCGCAGACGCTCGGTGAACTTGACGAACGCGCCGCGCGGAACGGATGTCACGATCGTCGGGACCTGCGCCTCGTGCCAGCCGATGTCGGTATTGATCGCGTCGACGCCGAGTTCCTCGGCGCGCTTGGCCAGTAGGGCGATCTCGTCGAACGTCTGGCCGTCTTTCACGAAGTCGGCGACCGACTGACGCAGGATCACCGGGAAGTCGCGTGGGACCTCCTCGCGGATCGCCTTGATGATCTCGAGGAGGAATCGCTGACGGTTCTCGGTGGACCCGCCCCAGTTGTCGGTGCGATCGTTGGTGTGCGGGCACAGGAACTGGTTGATCAGATAGCCTTCGCCGCCCATGATCTCGATCGCGTCGTACCCCGCGCGGCGAGCGAGCTTGGCGCTCTGCCCGAACGAGCGGATCACGTGCCAGATAATCGCCTCGGTCATCTGCACGTGTTTGAACGGATGGATCGGTGACGGTGCGCTGCCGGCGGCGACCTTGAACGGCGTGTACCCGTAACGGCCCGCGTGGATGAGCTGCAGGGCGATCTTGCCGCCCTCGTTGTGGACGGCCTTGGTGAACTCGCGGTGGCGGATCACGTCGGCCTGGTTGGTCATCTTGCCCGCGAACGGCAGCAGCAGACCGGTCCGAGACGTCGCGAATCCGCCGGTGATGATCAGGCCGACTCCGCCGCGTGCTCGCTCCGCGTAGTAGGCGGCCAGCTTGGGCGTGTCCCACAGGCGGTCTTCCAGACCCGTGTGCATGGACCCCATGACGAGGCGGTTCTTCAGTGTCGTGCCGCCGACTCGAAGCGGCTCGAACAGACGTGGGTAATGGGTATTGGGTTCGGCCGTCGGGGCTGACATGGCTGGACCTTTCTCTCTCGGGGCTGTCCGCTCGGGGGTCGGGCGACAGTCAGATCTGTGCGTCGAGTTCGCGACGTAGGCCGGCGAGGACCTCGTCGCACCATTCGACTGTTCCTTGCGTGACGCGCACGCCGCCGCGAAGCACCAGGTACTGGTGCAGCTTGCGGCCGTGCAGTGCGTCGGGCTCGGGGTAGTAGTCGCGCTCGAACCCGCGGTAGAGCTCAAGGGAGGCAGCGGCTTCGGCCCGATGCTCCTCGAGTTGTTTGACGACCTGCGACAGATCGCCGAACTCGGCGGCGCGAAGTTTGACGCCCAGTTCGCTGCGCAAAGGCGGCAGCGGGGTCGGGGTGATGACCCACTCGGACAGAACGTCACGGCCCGCGTCGGAGATCGTGTAGACCTTCTTGTCCGGGCGACCGTCCTGGCTGACCGACTGAAAGCTCACCAGACCGTCGTCGTGCAGCTTCTTGAGGGTTCGATAGATCTGCTGGTGGGTCGCCGACCAGAAGTACCCGATGGACCGCACGAACTGCTGCCCGATCTCGTAGCCGGTTCCCGGGCGCTCGGACAGCGACACGAGGATGGCATGTTCCAAAGCCATATCGTCACGCTAGCAGTGCAACAAAGTGTTATGCAACGATGTTCATATCAATTGATGTGCGGTGAGGCGACCGACAGCGCAACTGCCCGAACCCTGCTAAGAAGGTGCCGTGACCAGCTTGCGTCGAATCTCGCTCCCCGGATCAGCGCCCGAAGACGTCGTCGTACTGCCGGACGGACGGATCGGCACCGGCCTCGCCGACGGTCGGCTACTCGCTGTCGATCCGGATAGCGGCGACGTCGAACTGCTCGCCGACACCGCGGGGCATCTGTTGGGCCTCGACGTGCGGGCAGACGGGTCGGTCGTCATCTGCGACCACGACCGCGGGCTCCTGCTCCTGGAAGCCGGGGAACGTCGGGCGACGGTTCTGGCCGACACCGTCGACGGTCGACCGCTGCACTTCGCGTCGAACGCGACGACGGCGTCCGACGGCACCGTGTACTTCACCTCGTCGACGCAGCGATTCACCATCGACAAGTGGCGCGCGGACCTCATCGAGCACTCGGGCACGGGTCGGCTTCTGGCTCGAACCGTCGACGGTCGGGTCGACGTGCTCCTCGGCGGTCTGCAGTTCGCGAACGGTGTCGTGCTGGCACCCGACGAGTCGTATCTACTGGTAGCCGAGACCGGCGCCGCCCGGATCACTCGATACTGGTTGACCGGCGATGCCGCGGGCACCACCGACCTGTTCGTCGACGACCTGCCCGGATACCCGGATAACATGTCGATCGGCTCCGACGCGCTCGTGTGGGTCGCGTTGGCCTCGCCGCGCAACCCTGTCCTCGAATCGCTGTTCAAGCTGCCGTCGCGGGCTCGTAAGGTCTTGGCGAGGGCGCCGCAGCGTGTGGGGCCTGCGCCCGAAGAGACAGTGTGGGTCCTCGGCATAGGATTCGACGGCGAGATCGTGCACGACGTCCACGTCGACGACCCCGAGTTCTCGTTCGTCACCGGCGTCGCCGAACGCGACGGCGTCCTCTACCTCGGAACGATCATGCACGACGCGATCGGTGTCCTCGAGGTTCCCCGGGCGGCCGGCGCGTAGCCGTCCGTGCCGCAACTCGCAGACCTCGTCGGCGAGCGGGAGGATCCGGGCGTCGTGCGTGATGAGCAGCGTGGTGCGTCCGGTAGCCAATGCGCGCAGCGGTCCGACGAGATCGGCCACGGTGTCGTCGTCGAGGGCGGCGGTCGGCTCGTCGAGGATGAGAATCGGAGTGTCGCGCAGCAGTGCGCGCGCCATGCACAGACGCTGCCGCTGACCGCCCGACAACTCCAGCCCCTCGGCGGCCAACATCGTGTCGTATCCGTCCTGGAGCGCGGTGACGAACTCGTCGGCGCCCGCCGCGGCCGCCGCAGCGACGATGTCCGCGCGCGTGGCGTCGGGAACACCGTAGGCGATATTGTCGGCGACCGACCCGGGTTTGATCATCGGGCTCTGTGGGAGCAGAGTGACGGCGTCGCGGACCGAACGGGCGGTGACTGAGCCGACATCGACGCCGTCGATCAAGATCGTGCCGGCCGACGGCGCATCCATGCGCGCCACGAGGCAGGCCATCGTCGACTTCCCTGCGCCGCTGCGGCCGACGAGGGCGGTGATGGACCCGGGGGACAGAGTGAGGTCGACGCCGTCGAGGACGACTCGGTCGCCGCGGCGGCGCGCCACGTTCTGGAACTCGACGACCCCGCGCGTCGCACGCAGATCGAGAGCGTCGTCGACGTCGGGCGAGTGCGGCGGCTCGTCGAGGAGTTCACCGATTCGGGCTGCGCTCACGCCGGTGGCGGCCAGCGACAAGCGGACGTCCGCGATCTCCTGAAGCTTCGGATAGAGCATTGCCAGATACCCGGTCAACGCCATGAGTTGGCCGACAGTGAGGGTCCCGCGGCGTACCTGTGAGACGCCGACGACTGCCACGGCGAGCGCCACCAGGATCTGCGCGAAGCCGAGGACTGCGCCGAACCCCGCCTCGACTCGGGCAAGACTGACGCGCGCCGCCATCGCGTCCAGTCCGCGGCGGTGCAGTGCAGCCTGTTCGACGGCCTCGCGGTTGTAGGCGACCGTCACCTCGTGCCCGGTGAACGCCGATTGCAGGGTGTCGGCGAGCGCACTCTCGGCATCCCGCTCGCGCCAGGTGTGCATACTCTGTCGTCGGCCGTACCAGGCCGACAGCGCCCAGATCGGCGGCACCGAGCAGAGTGCCACGAGAGTGAGGGTCGGACTCATCCACCACGCCGCGCCGACCAGCGCGATCGCGTTGACGGCGGCGACCACCGCCGCGAGCAGCCCGGACGATATCGCGTGTTCGACCGCTTCCAGATCGCTGGAGTGACGGACCACCAAGTCGCCGATGCCGCGTCGACGGTGGGCGGCCGGCGAGAGTCGCTGCACGTGCGCGAAGGCTCGATCACGCAGCGTCAATACGATCTTCTCCGATTCGCGCGCCGCCATCACCTGGCCGACGTAGTCGGCAGCAGACGACGCCGCGGTGACCGAGATCCACACTGCCGCAAGCGGAATCAGTGCGGTGAGTGACGAAACGCCGAGCGCGGTGTCCACGACGTCGGCCAGAACGAAGACGCCCGCTGCATCGCACGCTGCTGCGGCGACGAACAGCACGGCGGCGACGATCAGCGGTCGCCGATGGCCACGGAGGAGCGGGAGGAATCGGGTGACGGCGTGACGGTTCACGGGTGGAGTCCTTCGGGTGGAACGCCGCGTGCGCCGGGCTCGTAGACGAGCCCGGCGCCCCCGCGGGGGGTTAAGGACAGGGGCGGAGGATCAGCGCCAGATACACGTCCACC
>NZ_JBQEDL010000031.1:10983-42129 GCF_052106715.1 Gordonia sp. (in: high G+C Gram-positive bacteria) | reverse complement strand
CCCGGCGCCCCGGGGGGGGGTGGTGATTGGGGGTGCCGGGGTGTGGGTCCGGGGGGGCGGCGCGCGGTGGGCCCGCGGGGGGCCGCGGGCCGGGCCCCCCCCCCCGCCCCCCGCGCGGGGGGTTACGGACAGGGGCGGAGGATCAGCGCCAGATCCAGGTCCACCGACGGCTGCGACGGTCCCACTGACGGACGCGGCGACGGCGCTGCGGGGTCGAGTGGTGCTGCTGCTGGGTGCGGCCGGGCTGACGGTGGTTGTTCGGGGTTGCCATGCGGCTTCTCCTTCGTGACGGGAGATGCGGACTGCATCTCTTCTCGGTGGTGCGGCTCCGGGTTTCTCGGTGCCACACGGATCAAGGTAGGGACGATTCCTGGACGATCAGGAGGTGATCTCCTGGCGGTTTCCTGGACGTCCTCACACGCGGGTACGACACACTGCGAGGTGTTCATTACTTCGCGGTGACAGCTACCGCTCTCACGCGCAACACGCGATTCGTAGGTTCATCACATCAGCCGGCGGACGCGCCGTCGGCGTGAGGAGAGGTGGCACCTCGTGGGACGCAACCACACCATCGAACACTGGGACCCCGAAGACACGACGGCGTGGAAGGCGGGTGGAGCGGCCGTGGCTCGTCGTAACCTGATCTGGTCGGTGGCCGCCGAACACGTCGGGTTCTCGGTGTGGTCACTCTGGTCGGTGATGGTGCTCTTCATGCCGACCGACGTGTACGGCATCACGACCGGCGACAAGTTCTTGATCGGAGCCGTCGCGACACTTACCGGCGCATTGCTGCGGTTCCCGTACACGATGGCGACGAGCCGATTCGGCGGACGGAACTGGACAGTCTTCTCTGCCGTCGTTCTGCTGGTCCCGGTGTCGGCGACCATCGTGCTTCTCGCGAACCCGGGCCAACCGCTATGGATGTATCTCGTGTGTGCGGCGCTCACCGGACTCGGCGGCGGCAACTTCGCGTCGTCGATGACGAACATCAACGCGTTCTACCCGCAGCGACTCAAAGGGTGGGCGCTCGGACTCAACGCGGGCGGTGGCAACCTCGGGGTGCCTGCCGTTCAGTTACTCGGCCTCCTCGTTCTGGCGTGGGCCGGAGACACGGAGCCGTACTGGGTGTGCGCGTTCTATCTCGTCGCACTCGCGATCGCAGGCATCGGTTCCGCGGTGTACATGGACAACTTGAAGGGGCCGGGCGTGGACACGGCCGCCATGCGGGCAGCGACGCGCAATCGCCACACATGGATCATCTCACTCCTGTACATCGGTACGTTCGGCTCGTTCATCGGCTTCTCGTTCGCCTTCGCGCAGGTGCTGGCAATCAACTTTCGCGCGGACGGCCAGTCGGCCACCGACGCCGCGCTGCACGCCGCATCGATCGCGTTCATCGGGCCATTGCTCGGCTCGATCAGCCGTGTCTACGGAGGCAAGCTGGCCGACCGATTCGGCGGTAGTACCGTGACCCTCGCAGTGTTCGTCGGCATGATCGGTGCGGCGGCGATCCTCATAGCGGGCAATGGATCCCTGGCCGTGATGACGATTGCGTTCGTGCTGTTGTTCGTCCTGTCCGGCATGGGAAACGGCTCGGTGTACAAGATCATCCCGTCGGTGTTCGACGCCGCGTCGCGTTCACTTCCTCTTGACGCTGCGGGTCGGGTCGCGTACTCGCGGTCGATGTCCGGGGCGGTCATCGGAATCGCAGGCGGCCTCGGCGGGCTCGGCGGCGTCGGCATCAACCTGGTGCTGCGGCAGGCCTACCAGTCCGGCGACGGCGGCTCACCGGTGTGGGCGTTCAGCGTGTTCGCGGTCTTCTACGCGGTCGCCGCACTCGTCACCTGGCGAGCCTACGTCGCGGTGCCCGCGACCACGCCCGCGCCGGACGCAGTGCCCGTGTCTGGAACGATGAGTTCATGACCTCAGGCACCGATCGGGGAACCCCGCCCACATTGGCGGGGTTCTCCGTTGCGATCACCGCGGCACGACGCGCGGAAGAGTTCAGCGCGTTGCTCACCCGTCGCGGTGCTCGCGTGGTGTCGGCAGCCGCCATATCAATGGTCCCGCTGGCCGACGATCGCGGACTGTTGGAGGCGACGCGCAGTCTCATTCAATCGCCCCCGGACGTGGTCATCGCAACGACGGGCATCGGTTTCCGCGGCTGGATCGAAGCCGCCGACGAGTGGGGGATGGCCGACGACCTGCTTGCCGCACTCGGAGCCGGGCGCGTCATCTCACGCGGACCAAAGGCCACCGGTGCCTTGCGTGCCGCGGGTCTGCGCGAAGAGTGGTCGCCCGCATCGGAGTCGTCTGCCGAGGTGCTGGAGTACCTGACCGCCGACGACCTCGCCCGCAAGCGGGTCGCCGTGCAACTGCACGGCGCCACACACTCCTGGGACCCCAACCCAGGATTCCTCGACGGACTGACTGCGCGCGGCGGACTGGTGGTCGGTGTGCCGGTCTACCGATGGGAGGGGCCGAGCGATGCGGCCGCGTTCGACTCCCTCATCGACGACATCGTCCACGTCCGCGTCGACGCGGTCGCGTTCACCTCGGCTCCCGCCGTCGCGTCGACCCTGCTGCGTGCGAGCGAACTCGATGTACGTGATCGGCTGATCGCGGCGATGCGCGGACCGGTCACCGCCTACAGCGTCGGACCCGTTACTTCGGCGCCGCTCGATGCGGTCGGTGTTCCGAGCGTGGCACCCGACCGGATGCGGCTGGGCGCCCTCGCCCGGCTCATGGCCGAAGACCTGCCCGCCGGCGCCCCGGACATCGCGGTGGCCGGACACCGTCTCGGTGTCCACGCAGCTGCTGCCGTCGTCGACGGCGAGGTGCGCGACGTCTCGGCGACGGGCCTGGCCGTGTTGAAGGCGCTGGCTGCGACGCCGGGCGACGTGGTGTCCCGGCGTGACCTTCTCGAGTTGCTTCCCGCGGCAGGCGAAGACGCCCACGCGGTGGAAGTCGCCGTGGGCAGGTTACGTGCCGCACTTGGCGTCCGCGAGATCGTCGCCACGGTGGTCAAGCGTGGCTACCGGCTCGCGGTCGACTGAGTGGCACCGCAGGCAAGCAGACACGCGCGCTCCACGATCAGCGGGTGCAAGCCCAAGGGTGGGGCGACGACGTCGGCGCCCGAACTCTCGAGCCTCGTCTGAAAAAGACCGGGAGCCAGGAGGTGGGAGGCGACCGAGACCCGATGATGACTCCGTCTGATTCGGGCCACCGCCTCGCTCACCGACGGATACTGCGGGGCCCTCGCCGACGGCGCAGCGAAGGCGACCTCGACTGGCACGCCGAGCGTTCGACGTAGCGCCGTGGCCACCGACTCCACATCACGGTGCGACACCGGATCCGAGGAGCCGGCAGCGGCCAGGACGACGGGGTCGCCGCCGCGGTGTCCGGCCGCGACGAGACGGTCGGCGATCGCTGCGACAACCTCGTCTGACGGACCGAGGGGGTCGGTCGTATGAGTCGGTGGGAGCCCGCGGCGGCCGAGATGTTCGGGTATGTCTCGGCGCACGTGATACCCGCGCCCGAGAAATGCGGGGACCACGGTCACCGGAGTCGACCCCCGGCCCCAGAGCGCATCGGTCGGGTTAGGGCCGAGGACGTCCACGAACGAGACCGCGACATGCTCTCCGAGACGATCACGCATCGCGGCGGCGAGGTCGCCGATGAGCGCGACTCCGCGCGGGTTGCGGGTGCCGTGTGCGACCAGGAGGACGGTCACGACGCCGTGTCCACTGTGACCGGTTCCGGGCGACGACCGAACCCGACGAGCGGAGAATTCGCGACGAAGACGGTCCCGTCGATCCCGATGCGCGTCGCGAAGACCGGGACCCTGACGCCGTCCGCGTCGAGGCAACGTCCGTCGATCAGGCTGAAGGCCTGCTTCTTGAGCGGCGACTGGACAACGGGGAACCCGTTGCGGTCTCCGACGATGCCGCGGGACAAGACGGCGGCCCGACCGATCGGATCGATGTTGCCGACCGCGCGCAACGAGTCGTCGGCGAGGCGGAACAAAGCGACCTGGCCGTGGTCGGGGAGCAGCACGGCGACCCCGCGGAGCGGCTGAAGTCTGTCGTATGAGCACGCCGGGGTCCAATCGCGAGTCCACCGGTGCAGGTCGAAGTTGACGGTCATGCGTTGCTCCTCACGGTCGGCTCGCCGAGGAGCACGGGCACCTTGCGGCCATGACTCTCACCGAACGAGACCGTGGGGTCGGCCACATCCGGGGCGTTGACGAACGACGCGAACCGAGACAGCTTGTCCGGGTCGTCCAGGACTCCCTTCCACTCGCACTCGTACCCGTCGACGTGGCGAGCCATGTCTGCCTCGAAGTCGGCGGCGAGACCGAGGGCGTCGTCGATGATCACTGAGCGCAGGTGGTCCAGGCCGCCGTCGAGCGCCTCCAACCACGGCGCGGTCCGCTGCAGGCGGTCGGCGGTGCGGATGTAGTACATGAGGAAACGATCGATATAGGAGATCAGCGTCTGCGTGTCGAGGTCGCCGGCGAGGAGTTGGGCGTGCCTGGGAGTCATGCCGCCGTTGCCGCCGACGTACAGGTTCCAGCCGCTCTCGGTTGCGATGACGCCGACGTCCTTGCCGCGGGCCTCCGCGCATTCACGAGCACAGCCGGACACGCCCATCTTGAGCTTGTGCGGCGAACGGAGGCCCCGGTAGCGGAGCTCCAAGTCGATCGCCAACTGGACCGAATCCTGCTGCCCGTACCGGCACCAGTCCGATCCGGCGCAGCTCTTCACCGTGCGCAGCGACTTGCCGTACGCCTGACCGGACTCCATACCGCCGTCGACGAGTCGCCGCCAGATGTCGGGCAGCTGGTCGACGGTCGCACCGAACATGTCGATGCGCTGACCACCGGTGATCTTCGTGTACAGCCCGAAGTCCCGGGCGATCTCGCCGATGAGAATGAGCTGTTCGGCGGTGATGTCTCCGCCGGGCACACGCGGAACCACCGAGTAGGTGCCGTTGCGTTGGATATTCGCCAGGAAGTGGTCGTTCGAGTCCTGCAGCGAAGCCTGCTCGCCGTCGAGGATGTGGTCGCTGCTCGTCGACGCCAGGATGGAGGCGACGGTCGGCTTGCAGATGTCGCAACCAGTTCCGCTGCCGAACCGTTCGACGAGACCGGAGAACGTCCGAATGCCGCTGGCCCGAACGAGTTCGAAGAGCTCGGCACGCGAGACGTCGAAGTGTTCGCACAACGCCTTCGACTGTTCGACACCCGAGTCGGCGAGGATCTGCGACAGCAGCGGGACGCACGAACCGCACGACGTGCCGGCACCCGTGCACCTCTTAAGGGCCGCGACGTCGCAGGCGCCGCCGGCGATGGCGCTGCACAACGTCCCCTTCGAGACGTCATTGCACGAGCAGATCTGCGCGTCGTCGCCGAGCGCGCCGACGCCGAGCGCCGGGGCGTCACCGGTGACCGGGCTGATCAATGCGACCGGGTCGCCGGGGATCGACGAGCCGACGAGTGGTCGCAGGACGCCGTACGACGAGGCATCGCCGACGAGTACGCCGCCGAGCAGAGTCGACGCGTCGTCGGAGAGGACGAGCTTGGCGTACGTTCCGTTGATCGGATCGCTGACCACGACGTTCAACGCGCCGTCGGTGGTCCCGTGAGCGTCGCCGAAGCTCGCGACGTCCACGCCGAGGAGCTTCAACTTGGTGGACATGTCGGCGCCCGGGAAGTACGCGTCGCCACCGAGGAGTTGGTCGGCGACCACTTCGGCGCTGGCATAGCCGGGGCCGACGAGGCCGTAGCACCGGCCCTCGATGGCCGCGACTTCACCGATTGCGTACACGGCCGGATCGCTGGTGACACCCGTGAGGTCGGTAAGGACGCCACCGCGCTCGGCCGTCGCCAGCCCGGATTCGCGACCCAGTTCATCGCGCGGCCGCACGCCGGCCGCGAAGACCACGAGGGCCGCGTCGACTGTCGCCTCGTCGGAGAACGTGACCCGCACGTCGTCGCCGAGCGGCTCGATCGATCTGGTCCCGGTCTCTAGCGAGATGTCGATGCCGAGGGCCCCGATCATCCGTGCGAGGTGTTCGCCGCCCGCCGGGTCGATCTGCTGCGGCATCAGCCGCGGGTTCATCTCGATGACGTGTGGTCGCAGGCCGAGTTGGCGGAGTGCGTTCGCCGCCTCGAGGCCGAGGAGCCCGCCGCCGACGACGATGCCGATCGGCTGGTCGCCGGTGCTGCGTGCGATCGCCGCTTCGGCGTCGCCGCGGATCGCATCGAGATCGTCGAGTGTGCGGTAGACGTGGCAGTGGTCGACGTCGTGTCCCGGCACAGGCGGCACGAACGCGTACGAGCCGGTCGCAAGCACGAGGGCGTCGTAGTCGACCGTGGTGCCGTCGTCGAGGTGCACCGTCGTGGTGGCGCGGTCGATCGACGCTGCGCGACGCCCGGTCAGCACGCGCACTGCGCCGTCGTCGTCGTACGCGTTGCCTGCCAGCGCGAGCGTGCTGCGATCCCATCCGCCGACATACGAGGAGAGCCCCACGCGGTCGTACGCGCGATCGGCTTCCTCACCGATCACCACGATGTGCCACGACGCATCCTCATCGCGAGTGCGGAGTGCTTCGACGAAACGGTGCCCCACCATTCCGTGCCCGATGACTGCGACTGTTCTACTCATGTCGACGACGGTATGGATCCGGTGTTGCGGCAGATCGCGGGTCTCGTTGCTCGCGAGTCACCAGGTTCTCACCGTGTTACGGGGCGCGGTGTGCGGAGACCGTGGCGATGGCGTGAGTCGGGCGGGTATGGCTGGGTTCGGGGGTGCTGGTCTACGCAGGCGTCGTCGGAGACGCTGTGGCACACGTGTACGCCGCGCACCAGGTGGTCGTCTGCGACGACTCCGGTGCCGAGGTCTCGGTCGAGATGGACGGTGGACGGGTCGGACCCGCGCGCAGGGTGCTGAGCGTCTACCTGGACGGGAGTGTCGGCGTCGCATCTGAGCCGATTGTGGAGTGCCAAGATGTTCGGTCTGTCACCGACTGAGCTCGCGGCGCTTTCATGCTGATCGGCGTCAATGGGACCGCGATAGTGTTGGCCTCCAGTGGAAACATCCCGTGTATCAGAGCCTGGAAATGCTCGGTGGCGTGGCTCCACTCATCGTCGTCGGCGTCCCGGTACCGGTCGGGTCCGCGCTGGGACGACTGCTCGCACTGAACTTTGGGCACCGACCGGTACGATCCGGAGCACCGATTCAGCAGCGCCGATCTGGGGATGGCGGCCAAACCTGACTATCCGACTCGTTATCGTGCCCAGTTGACGGCTCCGTTCACCGCGGACGGAGCGTGCGGACCGATGAGACCGCTGCCCCGCACGACGTTGTGTGAGCGGGTGCGTCGTCAGTACACGTCGCGGACGTAGCGGTGCTCGGCGGTGAGGGCGGCGACGTAGGCGTCGGCACTGCGGGGAGCGAGGCGGCCCTGCTCGGCGACGATCTGGTGCAGGGCGTCGTCGACGTCCGGGGCCATCTTCGACGCGTCGCCGCACACGTACACGTAGGCGCCACGGGAGAGCCACGCCCAGAGTTCGGCTGCGTGCTCACGCATCACATCCTGCACGTACACCTTGTCGGCTTGGTCGCGGGAGAAGGCCACATCCAGCCGAGTCAGGACGCCGGTGTCGCGCAGTTCGGTCAACTCGTCCTCGTAGAGGAAGTCGGTGGCTCGGTGCTGTTCGCCGAAGAACAGCCAGTTGTCGCCCGCAGCACCGGTGACCGCGCGCTCATGCAGGAAGCCACGGAACGGGGCGACTCCAGTTCCCGGCCCGATCATGATCATCGGAGCGTCCGGGTCCGTCGGCGGAGCGAAATGCTTGTTGGGCTGGACGAACACTCGGACGTCGGTGGACTCGGGCGCGTCGGCAAGGTATGTCGAGCAGACGCCACCGCGTCGGGTCTGGCCGGAGTCGAACCGGACCGTTGAGACGGTCACCTCGACCCGGTCGGGAGTGTGAAAGGGACTGGACGAGATCGAGTAGAGGCGTGGCTGCAGTGGTCGCAGCACCGTCAGCCAGTCGGCGATCTCAGCGTCGACGGGGTATTGCGCGAGCACGTCGACCGCTTGGCGACCCCACACCCATTCGTCGAACGCTTCCCGGTGATCGAGAAGGTTCCGCAGGTGTGGATCGTCGTGGCGTTCGGCGATGAAGCTGATGAGATCGCGGGTGATGCGGGCGATCTCGAAGTGCTCGGTGAGCGCCGACGTCAACGCCATCGTGTCACCTGCCGCGTCGACGGGCAGGTCGCCGTCCAGACCTGTCACGGCGAGCCACTCGTCGACGAGCGCGGGACTGTTCGTCGGCACGATGCCGAGTGCGTCGCCTGCCTGATAGGCAAGGGCTCCCGGAGCAAGCTCGAATGCGAAGCGCCGTACCTCTTTCGCCGAATCCGCTCCGGACAGTCGTTGGTTTGCTACGAGTCGTGCAGCGACTGGGTTACGCCGCGAGTGTCCTGAGGACGGAACAGATTTCGGTTGCGGGCTCGGCTCGACGGGCAGATCGGATTGCACCGACAGAGCGTCGGTCACGGTGTCGAGCCAGGTGTCCGCGGCGGCGTCGTCGCCCGGCTCGCACGAGACTCGGTCGGCGATCCGGACCGCCCCCAACAGGTCGAGTCGCCCGTCGAGCTTGCGTGCGAATCCGCAGAAGTCCGCGTACGAGGAATCACCGAAGCCGAGTACGGCGAACCGGAGTTCTGTCACGTCCGACGACGTCGCTGCGGCAAGACGTGTCCAGAGCGCGGTTGCGTTGTCGGGTGGGTCGCCGTCGCCAGTCGTCGACACCGCGAACAGCACCGGTCCGGTCAACTCGTCGAGGCCGACCTCGTCAGCAGAGCGTGACGACACGGTGAATCCGGCCGCGGTCAGGACGGGCACGGCGCGTTCTGCGAACTCTTCGGCGGTACCGGTCTGCGATGCCCAGACGAGCGTCAGTCGCGGCCCCGCGGTGGTGGGGACGGCGGGGACCGCGGCGACTGCCACGGCCGAGCGCGAGTAATAGCCGGCGAGGACGCCGTCGGCCCACGCCCGGACAGCGGACGAGAGGGGAGCTGTCGCCGGGATGACGGGCACAGCGTCCACAGGCGGGTTCGCGGCGATGCCAGCCACCAGACCGGTCAGGTACGCCGACTCTTCGGCGCCGGTCGGGGGCGTCGGTGCTGCGCCGAATACGGATGCGAGACCGGTCACGGATGGACTCTCCTGGGGTGCTGGGTCTGGGGACATCGAGCCTGGGGCATCGGACTCCGCGGGGACCGCTGTCAGCGACACGGCGCACGCTTTGAACTCGGGTTGCAACGAGTCGGGGTCGACTGCGTCGCTGGTGACGGCGTTTATCGACAGATCGGGACCCGACGCGTCGTTGAAATGCATTGGGACGAAGCAGCAGCCGGGTGCGATGTCGGCGGTCACTCGGGCCGGGACGGTGACCGATCCGCGGCGGGAGGCGACGATAACGCGGTCACCGTCGGCGATACCGTGCTCGGCAGCGGTGTCCGGGTGTAGTTCGGCGAAGCTGGATGGATTGAGCTTGTTGAGCTTCGCGACCCGACCGGTCTTGGTCATCGTGTGCCATTGGTGGGCGAGACGACCCGTCGTCAACAGCACTGGATATACGTCGTCCGGGAGTTCGGTGGGCGGTAGGAACGGACGAGGCAGGAAGCGGGCTCGACCGTCGGCGGTCGGGAAGCGCAGCGTGGCGCCGTCGCGGTATCGGATGGGGTTGCGGGCGTCGCAGCCGGGGGCAGCGGGCCATTGCACGGGCCCGGCGCGGAGGCGTTCGTGGCTCGCACCGCGGACATCCCATCCCGTCGTCGGATTATGGAACGCGCTCAACTCGTCGAATACCGCCGACGCGTCCTGGTAGTCGAAGGCGTCGCCGAACCCCATTGCGCCTGCGATGTCGGCGATCAGCTTCCAATCGGGTCGGGCGTCGCCGGGCGGGGGCACCGCGGGCTGGCACAACGTCAGGCTGCGTTCGGAGTTCACCATGACTCCGTCCGACTCCGACCACAGGGCTGCGGGCAGCACGACGTCGGCGTATGCGGTGGTCTCGGCACCGTCGAACGCCTCTTGGACGACGACGAGGTCGGCGGCTTCGAGTGCGGCGATCACCGTGCTCCGATTCGCGACCGATGCCACAGGGTTTGTGCAGATGATCCACGCGGCCCGGATCTCTCCCGCGGCCATCCGCTCGAACATGTCGATGGTGCCGCCGCCCGCGTCGTCACGGATCGTTCCGGCAGACAGTCCCCACATAGCTTCGGTGAGGGCCCGATGATCCGGGTCGAGAGCAGTGCGCTGACCGGGCAGCCCGGGACCCATGTATCCCATCTCACGCCCGCCCATCGCATTCGGCTGTCCGGTCAGGGAGAAGGGCCCCGAGCCGGTGCGGCAGATGGCGCCGGTCGCCAGATGCAAGTTCACCAGAGCGTTGGTGTGCCAGGTGCCGTGGGTCGACTGGTTGAGTCCCATCGTCCACAACGACGTCCAGTCGTCGGCGTCGACGATCCACTGTGCGAGTGTGCGGAGGTCGCCGGGGGGAAGTCCCGTGGTCTCGGCCACCGCCTCCAGCGGATAGTCGTCGAGAAGTGGCAGCATCGTGTCCCATCCAGAGGTGTGCGCCGCGACGAACTCTTCGTCCACGCCGCCGGCCTCGACGATCAGGCGCAGCACACC
This sequence comes from Gordonia sp. (in: high G+C Gram-positive bacteria), assembly GCF_052106715.1. Classification (NCBI taxonomy): domain Bacteria; kingdom Bacillati; phylum Actinomycetota; class Actinomycetes; order Mycobacteriales; family Gordoniaceae; genus Gordonia; species Gordonia sp. (in: high G+C Gram-positive bacteria). Next base: position 31,410 of record NZ_JBQEDL010000031.1, on the reverse strand, counting down.
GTTGAGAAGCGCAAGGTCAGTGCCCGGCCGGACGGGGAGATACAGGTCGGCTTTGGCAGCTGTCGCCGTACGGCGCGGATCGACGACGACGAGGCGGGCGCCCGCCTTGACCCGCTCCATCATGCGCAGAAACAGGATCGGGTGGCAGTCGGCCATGTTGGACCCGATCACCAGAAACAGGTCGGCGTGGTCGAGATCGTCGTAACTGCCGGGCGGTCCGTCCGCGCCGAGTGACTGCTTGTAACCGGTGCCCGCCGAAGCCATGCAGAGCCGCGAGTTCGACTCGATCTGGTTGGTCCCGAGAAATCCCTTCACCAGCTTGTTGGCCAGATACTGAGCCTCGATCGTCATCTGCCCGGACACGTAGACGGCGATCGAATCGGGGCCGTGCTCCTCGCGTATAGCGGTGAGGCGTCGTGCCGTCTCTACGACGGCATCGTCGACGCCCACCCGCGAGCCGTCGACTGTAGCGAAGGTGAGACGTCCTGGCGCGGAGAGCATTTCGGCCGTAGTCGCACCCTTGGTGCACAGTCGTCCGCGGTTGGTCGGGTGATCAGGTGTACCGGTCGACGCCGTGACGCGGTCGCCGTCGATCTGCAGCGTGATCCCACATCCGACCCCGCAGTACCCGCACACGGTCGTCACGGTGCGCGCGGGATCGTCCATGCCCCGATCGTCGATGTGAGATGTTTCCGATTGCGCCGTTTCGTGTTACGCGAGTGTCAACAGTGCTAGAGGATGAGGACATGCGTGATGCAGTGATCGTCGATGCGGTACGTACCCCAATCGGCAAACGGAACGGCGCCTTGTCCGATATCCACCCGGGTGACCTGTCCGGACACGTCCTGAAATCCCTCGCCGAACGCGTCGGATTCGATCCGGCCGTCGTCGACGACGTGGTGTGGGGGTGTGTGAGCCAGGTAGGCGACCAGTCGGGCCACATCGGCCGACTTGGCGTCCTCGCCGCGGGCTGGCCCGAGTCGGTGCCGTCGGTCGTCGTCGATCGTCGGTGCGGATCTGGGCAGCAGTCGGTGGCTTTCGCGGCCGCTGGTGTGATGTCCGGCCAGTACGACGTCGCGATCGCGGGCGGAGTCGAGTCGATGTCGCGCGTGCCGATGGGGATGGCCGGGCACGGCGGCGCGCCCAGCCCGCAGTCGGTTCTCGACCGCTACGAGGTGGAGCGCTTCGATCAGGGCATCGGTGCCGAGATGGTGTCCAAGAAGTGGGGGATGACCCGGACCGAGCTCGACGAGTACTCGGCGCGGTCGCACGAGCGCACAGCGGCGGCCATCGACGCGGGCGCGTTTGACAGTCAGCTTGCTCCGGTCGGCGGCCTCACTCAGGACGAAGGGCTTCGTCGGGGGACCACCGTGGAGAAGCTCGCGGGCCTCAAGACGCCCTTCGACCCGAACGGGATGATCACCGCGGGCAATGCTTCGCAGATCTCCGACGGCGCGGGCGCGCTGCTCGTGACGTCCAGTGAGACCGCCGCCGACCGCGGTTGGACGCCGATCGCGCGCGTGCACACGACTGTCGTCGCGGGCGACGATCCGGTGATCATGCTGACTGCACCGATCGCGGCGACCCGTAAGGCATTCGACCGGTCGGGGCTGTCCGTCGGCGACGTCGGCGCCTATGAGGTCAATGAGGCGTTCGCACCTGTGCCGATGGCATGGCAGAAGGAGATCGGCGCACCGGACGAGGTCCTCAACCCTCTCGGCGGAGCGATCTCGGTCGGGCACCCGCTCGGCGCCTCCGGCGCCATCCTGATGACTCGACTCGTACACCACATGCGCGACAACGGCATTCGGTATGGACTTCAGACGATGTGTGAAGCGGGCGGCATGGCCAACGCGACGATTCTGGAGCTGCTGTGAGCGACGAACTGCTGGTGGAACGTAACGGTGACGTCGTCACCTGGACGATCAACCTGCCCGATCTGCGCAATGCGATCTCCGACGAGCCGATCATCGACGCGATCGTCGACGCCGTCGCACAGGCCAACGCGGACCAGAGCGTCCGCGCGGTGATTCTGACCGGTGCCGGATCGGCGTTCTCGGCGGGCGGAAACGTGAAGGCGATGCAGGCGGGCCAGGGTCTGTTCGGCGGTGTCGCGCACGATCAGCGGATCGGGTATCGCGATGGCATCCAACGGATTCCGCGCGCCATGTACGGCTTAGAGGTTCCGGTGATCGCCGCAGTCAACGGCCCGGCGGTCGGCGCAGGCTGTGACCTGGCGATGATGTGCGACCTGCGGATCGCGTCGACCACAGCGTTCTTCGCCGAGAGCTTCGTGAAACTGGGGATCATCCCGGGCGACGGCGGTGCGTGGTTCCTACCGCGCATCATCGGTCCGTCGCGGGCCGCCGAGATGGCGTTGACCGGGGACAGGGTCGATGCCGCCACCGCACTCGACTGGGGGATGGTCTCGCGCGTTGTCGAACCCGATGAGTTGCTCGGTGCGGCGTGGACGCTCGCCGACCGTGTGGCGGTGAACCCGCCGATCGCCGTCCGCATGGCCAAGAAGCTGTTGCGCGAGTCGTCGCAGCAGACGCTCGACCAGTTGTTGGAGATGTCGGCTGCCATGCAAGGCATCGCCCACCAGACGGAAGATTACAAGGAAGCGGTCGCGGCGATGCTCGAGAAGCGCGCAGGCGTCTTTCAAGGACGGTGACATCATGCGCGTGATCGTGGTCGGCGGCGGGATAGCGGGCTTGACGGCCGCCGTCGCACTCCGTCGGCACGATCACGACGTCCAGGTGGTCGAGGCGCGCGAGGACACGTCGCCGGGGGCCGGGATCAGTCTGTGGCCCAATGCCCTTGCTGCTCTCGATCGGATCGGCGCCGGGGATGCGGTCCGGGACGCGGGCGGGTCGGTGACGGCCGGCGCGATGCGATGGCGTGACGGGAGCTGGATCCGGCGACCAGATCCCGATCGTCTCGTCGACGCGCTCGGCGAACCTCTCGTCGTGATCGAACGGGCGATCCTGCGCGATGTCCTCGCCGGGCTGCTACCGGCGGACACCGTGCGGTTCGGCGTGCGCGTCGACGGCTCGGCCGGCCTGAACGCCGACCTCGTCGTCGGCGCGGACGGCACCCGGTCGGCGCTGGCGCGCGAGCTCAACGGCTCCCTTCCGCACACATATGCCGGCTACACGGCCTGGCGCGGGATCGCCGACGCGACATTCGACCCCATCCTGGCCGGTGAGGTACTCGGGCCGGACAGCCAGGTCGGAGTGGTTCCGCTCGGCACCGATCGCACGTACTGGTTCGCCACCGCGCGGCTACCTGAAGGCACCAGGTTCGACGACGAAAGCGCCCACGTCCGTGGTCTGGTGGACGGCTGGACCGACCCGCTGCCGCGGATCGTCGCCGCGACCGACCCGGCCGAGATACTGCGCAACGATCTGTACGACCGGGCGACCGCCAAGGTTGTACATCGTGGTCGGATCGTGCTGGTCGGCGACGCCGCGCACCCGATGCGCCCGCACCTGGGACAGGGCGGCTGCCAGGCGATCGAGGACTCGGTGACGCTGGCCGAGTGCGTGCGAACCGGGGACGACCTTCCGCGGGCGATGATGCGGTATGCGAGCATTCGCCGCCGCCGCGTCCGGGCAGTGGTGCGCGAATCCGAGTTGATCGGACGTGCTGTCAACGGTCGGCCGACGGCGCTGTGGAGTGCCCTGATCCGGTCGAGCGCTCTGATCCCGGACGTCGTGCTCCGAGCGCACCTGGCCACGATCGCCTCGCGGCGCGCGTTCTACCGGACACTGGAGTCATGGTGATGATTCCTGCTGTGACGATTCCGGTGAGCGGGGTCCTGCTCGACATGGATGGAACTCTGGTCGACTCCGATGCTGTGGTCGAGCGGCTGATGGGACGGTGGGCGTCAGCGCACGGGCTCGACGTTGCGACCGTGTTGGGGCTCTCGCACGGCAGACAAGGCCATGAGGTCATGGCCGAACTCCTGCCCGAGCGCCCTGCGGCGGACAACCTCGCCGACAACGCGGAACTGTTGGCAGCCGAGACCGCCGAGACGGACGGGATCGTCGCGATACCGGGTGCGGCCCGTCTACTCGCCGCGCTCGCCGATACGCCGCACGCTCTCGTCACCTCCGCGACGTTGCCGCTTGCGCACGCACGGATGCAGGCCGCGGGACTCGTCCTTCCCGACGTCGCGGTCACCGCCGACGATGTCACCGAGTCCAAACCCAGTCCCCGTGGATTCCTGCGGGCAGCGGAGATACTCGGCGTCGACCCGACACAGTGCGTGGTGTTGGAGGACTCGCGTGCGGGAATCGCAGCAGGACTCGCCGCCGGAGCGACGGTCGTCGGAGTCGGCGAGGCGTCCGCCGACCACGGGCCTGACTACGTCGTCGCCGATCTCACTTCGGTGAACATCGACGGCGAGTCGCTGCGGATTCGCCCGACAGACCGATAGTCTCGGTGCTGCACGTCACTACAAGGGAGGGCTCGATTATGGACACTCTGGCAGCGACAGAGTTACTTGCACGGTCGTCCACGCAGACGAGCGTCGGCTGGATCGGCTACCTGATCATCGGTGCGATCGCAGGATTCATCGCAGGCAAGATCGTCAACGGCGGCGGTTCGGGAATCTTGATGAACATCGTGGTGGGTGTAGTCGGAGCTCTCATCGGAGGTTTCCTCCTGAGCTTCTTCCTGGACACCGCGTCAGGTGGTTGGTGGTTCACTCTGTTCACCGCAGTCCTCGGAGCGGTGATCCTGCTGTGGATCGTTGGGTTGTTTCAGAAGAACAGAACGTAGAACCGGGGGCCGCTGCATCGAGCGGCTGGTAGCGCGGGGTCGCCGATTCTCGGCGGCCCCGTTCTGCGGTCAAAATCAGTGAACAAGTGTACACTCACGGGCGATGAACGATCGCGATGCACGCCGGAGGGAAGTCCGGGAACTGGCCGGTCTGCTGCTCTCGGAAATCGGTCGGGCCACCGGCGGGATTCATCACACCCATCGCGCGGTGTCCGATCGGGTGTTCCGTGGGGTCGGCTTGCTCACGCGCCGGTCGGCAGCGCCGGTCAAGGTCATGCACGATGCGATCACCGATGGCGTCTACACCGCTGTGCGGGCCGGGGTCGACTCTGCGGGTGTCGTCGGCCGAAACGTCGCCGACCTTCCACTGCAGGCGCCGGTATCCCGGACTGTGGTGGGATCGGGAGTCATCGCTGCGGTCAACGGTCTGATCGGGGACGAACTCGAGGGCAGGCGTTCACCGCTCACTGAGGACGCGGTCAGTGTTCGCGTCGACGGACGGCCGGTGGACTGCACGGCATCAGGACTGGCGGCGGCCTTCGGGGAGGCAACCGGCGCACTGGTCGTGTTCGCGCACGGGCTGATGGAGACCGAGCATGCGTTCCGGTACGGCGAGGGCCCGCATTACGAGCACGTGCTCGCCGAGCGCGGCTTCACCACCGTGCATTTGCGATACAACACCGGCAGACGGGTGTCGGTGAACGGGCGCGACATCGCGGTCGAACTGGACGAACTGGTTCGGAACTGGCCGGTGCCGGTAGAGCGAATCGTCCTCATCGGGCATTCGATGGGCGGGCTGGTACTCCGAAGCGCGGCGCACCGCGCCGACGTCGATGGGCGGGAGTGGGTGGGTCTGGTCAGGGCGACTGTGAGTCTCGGAACACCGCATCTGGGCGCTCCGCTCGAGAATCTCGCTCACTATGCGAGTGCCGGGCTGTCGTTGTTTCCGGAGACCTCGGCGTTCGGCGGGCTCCTGCGACGCCGCAGCGTCGGAATCCGTGACCTGCGCGGCGGCAGTCTCGTCGACGAGGATTGGGTCGGCCGCGACCCGGACGCACTGGGCAAGGCAGTCGCTGCCGAAGTGCCGCTGCTCCCGCAGGCGAATCACTACTTCGTCTCTGCTGCGATCACCCGATCGCAGCGGAACCCGATCGGCCGGGTCATCGGCGACGGCCTAGTGCTCACCCCGAGTGCGTCCGGTTCACACAAGGCCAGACGCATCGGCTTCGACCCGAAGAACGGCTTGCACCTGCAGCGCGCGCACCACTTCACGTTGCTCGGCCACCCGGCGATCGCCGAGCGGCTCGTCGAGTGGGTGCCCCCGGCAGGACTCGAACCTGCGACCTAGAGATTAGAAGGCTCTTGCTCTATCCACCTGAGCTACGGAGGCGTTTGCCATCGCGGTGATAGCGGCGGCGAGAAGAAAGTATATCGGGTCCTACGATGGACCTATGTCAACGACGTCCCCGGCGGCCGATACCGAGCCTGATTCCGCTCATGTGATCGACCGAGACCACCTCACCGATCCGTCGGGTCCTCGGCGCATGATCGTCGCGGCGATGCTCGTAGTCGGCGCGGTTGCCGGCGCTTTGGTGACAGCGGCCTCTGCGGCGACGGCGCTGCGCCTCGCGGGCGTCCCGGATGCCGGGTTCTTCACCACGTACGGAGTTCCCGTCGTCACCGCCGTCGGACAACTCAGCGCCGCAATCGGTCTCGGTGCGGCGTTGTTCGCGGCATTCTTCGTTCCGCCGCAGCGCGGGGGACACCTGGACGTGGGCGGGTTCCGCGCCATCCGGTGGACGTACGCTGCGATGCTCGTGTGGGCGGTCTGCGCAGTCGTGATGATCCCGCTGACGATCTCGAATGTGAGCGGCTACCCGCTGAGTGAGACGCTGAAGCCGGACAACCTGTTCACCGCCTACGGTCAGGTCGCCGACGCGCGGTACTGGCTGTGGACGGCGATCTTCGCCGTCCTCGCGGCGATCGTCTCGCGCGCTGCACTCAAGTGGGGCTGGACGTTCGTCGTCATGGGGTTGGCCTTCCTGTCGCTGATGCCGTCCGCGCTGGCCGGGCACTCCTCGGCGGGCGGCGGACACGACCTCGCGACGAACAGCCTGATTCTGCACATCGTGGCCGCAGCGGTCTGGACAGGCGGATTGCTCGTGGTCGTCGCTTACGCGTTCGGCAACGGTCGGTGGCGGAGACTCGCCGTGCGCCGCTATTCGCGTGTCGCCTTCTGGTGCCTGATCGTGGTCGGGATCAGCGGCGTGGTCAACGCGTTGGTGCGGATGCCGATCGGGCAACTATTCACGACCACCTACGGGCTCATCGTGCTCGGGAAGGCGCTCGCGTTCGTCGTGGCCGGCGCGATCGGTGGACTGCACCGCCGGGTCACCATCGCTGAGCTCGATCGCTCCGACGAACCACGTAAGTCCCTGTTCGTCCGCTTTGCCGCGGTCGAACTGATCGTGTTCGCAGTCGCGTTCGGATTCGCCGCCGGACTCTCTCGCACGCCGCCCCCGGACCTGGCGACGACCGATGTGACGCCGATGGCGTTGAAGATCGGGTACGACCTCGCGGGCCCGCCGACGCTGACGCGTTTGTTGTTCGACTGGCGGTTCGACCTGATCTTCGGCACGGCAGCCATCCTGATGGCGACCGTCTACCTTCGCGGCGTATGGCGGCTGCGCAAGCGCGGCGACACCTGGCCGATCGGCCGGACTGCAGCGTGGCTGCTCGGTTGCCTGAGCCTCCTGATCGCGACGTCGTCGGGTGTGGGTCGTTACTCGCCCGCGCTGTTCAGCAGCCACATGATGTCGCACATGATGCTGACGATGCTCGTGCCGGTGCTGCTGGTCCTCGGCGGGCCGATGACGTTGGCGCTGCGGGCTATTCCGCCCGCAGGTCGGGGAAATCCGGACGGGCCACGTGAATGGATCCTGGCGGCGCTGCACAGCAAGTTCTCGAAGGCCGTGACGCACCCACTGATCGTCATCGTCGTCTTCGTCGGCAGCTTCTACGTGCTCTACCTGGGCGGTCTCTTCGACGTCGTCGTGGAACACCACTCCGCCCACCTCCTGATGAACATCCACTTCCTCATCAGCGGGTACCTCTTCTACTGGCTGGTGATCGGCATCGATCCGGCACCACGCCAGACGAGTCACGTGGCGAAGCTGGGGGTGGTGCTCGGCGCGCTGCCGTTCCACGCCTTCTTCGGCGTCGCGCTGATGATGACGTCGGCGCTCATCGCCGAGACGTACTACCGAAGCCTCGAGTACCCGTGGCCGCTCGACCTCGCGGCCGATCAGCGCGTAGGCGGCGGGATCGCATGGGCGACCGGCGAGTTCCCGCTCGTCATCGTGATGCTCGCGCTCCTCGTCCAGTGGCGCAGACAGGACGAGAAGGTCGCTCGCCGGTTCGACCGCAAGGAGGAGCGTGACGAGGACGCCGAACTCGAGAGCTACAACCGGATGCTGCGCGGCATGAACAGTGAGCAAGAGCGCGTCGACGAGTAACTGTCCGGGCTAGCCCGGACAGCGCTCCCGAACGACGCCGTGCAGGAAGCTGCGGACCAACTCCACGTACAGCATCTGCTGGGTGTACTCGTTCTCGGCCAATGCTTGTGCGAGAAGCATCGAGAATGCGGACATGGAGGCCCGAGGGGATGCCTGAGTCCTTGAGGAAGTGTGCGGTGTCCTCGTACGTCTCGATGAACAGGCTCCGCGGCAGGTACTGCAGCAGGATCGGCGCGGCGTTGCGAGGTGCCTGGCCAGCCGGGGGAGGCTGAACGCTTCAAGCCCCTCGGCGTCGATGATCTCGATCGACGATCTGACTGCCGCGTCACGGCTGATGCGGGAGTCCGCACGGGCTTGGGACCGCATCCGTACAGCGCGGCCAAAGCTGTGGTCCTGCAGTGGACGCGCACCGCGGCGCAGGAACTGGCGCCCTACTCGGTGCGGGTCAACGCACTGGTTCCGGGCGGTGTGGCGATCCGCATCGTCGGACACGGAGCTGGACTGTCGGATTCGGCGGGAATCTTCAGCCAACTGGCGGTCAGCGCTTCTAACGCATCGCCGGTGGCGATGATCTCCGTCTCGACGAACCCGGGAATCACGGTGTTCACGGTGATCCCGCGTCGCGCGACCTCGACCGCGAGCGACTTGGCCATGCCGATGAAGATGATGCGATCGAAGCCATTCTCGTACATCGCTGGAAGCGCGGCGTGCGTGCAGGAGAAGGCCCCGACAGGTTGACGGCGATCACCTGATCCCATTCGGCAATGGTCTGCTTGCGGGCCGAGCGCGTCTTGTTCATGCCCGCGTTGTTGACCAGGACGCTCGGCGCGCCGAGTCGCGCAGTGGTCCCGTCGATCAGCGACTGCGCGTGGTCGGCCTCGGAGATGTCCACACGGACGGCGACGGCGCTGCCGCCGTCGGCAACGATCACATCGACGGTCTTCTGCGCGGCGTCGCGGTTGTGCGCGTAATTGACTGCGACGGCGGCTATGGGGCCGCTAGATCACTGCTTCTTGCCGCCGACCTACTGGAGCGGAGACTTACGCGCCGCACGCGGGTGCACTCCTCCGTGGCTTCGACCACCTGGCGAAATCCTAAATGTCTAAGGTTTATGCGGCAACTGGATCAGAAGGCGACAGAAAAAGGCCGACCCAGGGGAGGGGTCGACCGGAGGGCGGTGCGTTGTTCGGAGTCGGCGTCGTCGGTTCTGCCGTTCGGTAGTGGCTACCGTTGGATCTCGAGTGTCAGGCGAACGCGTACGGCGTTTGGAACGACCATTGGAACTCAAGCCAGGTCTGCACGAGTCGCGCGCCGGTGAGTCGTTCCACGCGGCGGTGGACGGCTGCGTCGAAACGGGTCCACGCCACGCGGGTGATATGGCCGAGGCGGCGCAGGAACGTGAAAATGAACGACGTCACCCGGTGTGCCCATTCGAACTCAGTGGACAGCGCACCGAGGCCGAGAAAGAATGCGCCCCACCCGGGGCCGGGAATCGGCAGTGGGATCATCACGAGTCCGGCCAGCAGGAGGACGGTACCGACGACGGCGACGCCGACTCGGTACAGCATGTTGAGCTTGCGGTGGCTCCGGATCGTATAGCGCTGCTGACGGTGCCAGATCTTGATCCGCAGACGAGTGCTCAAAATCGTCGACCCCTCGTTATCTCGGTCGGTGGCCGTGGCGGCCCGGGCTGTGGGTGCAACGGACGAGAGGTCCGCAGCGGTTCCCAGTGTGACACAGCGCACCATTCTATCGTGAATTTTCGTCCACCGCGCGTCGGCGGTATCCGGGTCGGCGACGGGCCGACCCCGACTCGCGTTCGCGCTCGTGTCTACGATCGGTCAATGCAGATCACGAATCTCGTCGGGCGTACGGGATGGTGGGTATTTGTAATCGCTCAGTTCACGGCAGAGTTGGCGATGCCGTCGTTCGGCGGCGCATACGTGCCGCTTACCGACGCGGGCGATTTCGATGGCATTGAGAATTCCTTCGCTACGTCGAACGCCTTCACGACGGTTTCATTCGTAGCACTCTTCGTCACGGTGCTTGCCGCGGTGGCGCGCGCGATCATTGTCCGCCGATTGTGGCTCGGCATCGCGGTGGTCGCCGCACCCATGGTCGGTGGGTCACTGATCATCTGGGCTCTCGACCATCTGGCGGTTGGCAGTGTGCCGTCCCTGTCCAGGCTCGCCGTCTTCGCGATTGTGCTGCTCGGCGTCGCTATCCGTGAGTTTGCCGACCGTGCCTGCCAGCCTTTCGCTATTGGTGAGGAGTAGCTCTGCCTGCCTGGCTATCTGTCGTGCTCCTTTCGTTCATCGATCGCCTCGCCGTGGGACCTAGATGGAGACGGCTTCGTCACGGTTTAGAACTCCGGTGGCCATCGAAGGTGGCCTCGTCCGACCTGTCGATGCGGAGAGGGTCGGGTCGTGCAACCGTGCGGGTAGCGGCAAGAAGGTGTGAGGGAAGTTGGCGAACGCGCCCGGTGATGCTGGTGGTCAGTAGCACTCGCTAGGCTGACTTCATACGATCTGTGCACATGCCGGATGCCCTGGCGTTGGTCGACTTGTGCACAAACACGTACTGCACCTGTACACGAACATGCCCCGGTGGAGCGTCTGCCGAGGTAGGAAGGCTTTAGCTATGGCTGAGTTCATTTACACGATGAAGAAGGTGCGTAAGGCGCACGGCGACAAAGTGATCCTCGACGACGTCACCATGAGCTTCTACCCGGGCGCCAAGATCGGCGTCGTCGGCCCGAACGGCGCAGGTAAGTCGTCGATCCTGAAGATCATGGCCGGGCTCGACCAGCCGTCGAACGGCGAGGCGTTCCTCGATCCCGACGCGACCGTCGGCATCCTCATGCAGGAGCCGGAGCTCAACGAGGACAAGACGGTCAAGGAGAACGTCGAGGAGGGAATGGGCGAGATCGGTGTGAAGCTCGCCCGTTACAACGAGGTCGCCGAACTGATGGCCACCGACTACTCCGACGAGTTGATGGAGGAGATGGGCCGTCTCCAGGACGACCTGGACAACGCCGATGCGTGGGACCTCGACAGTCAGATCGAGCAGGCGATGGACGCGCTGCGTTGCCCGCCCGCGGACTCGCCGGTCACCCATCTGTCCGGTGGTGAGCGACGCCGTGTCGCGCTCTGCAAGCTGCTGCTGAGCAAGCCCGACCTCCTGCTTCTCGACGAGCCGACCAACCACCTGGACGCCGAGTCGGTGCTGTGGCTTGAGCAGTTCCTCGCGAACTACGAGGGCGCGGTTCTGGCCGTGACGCACGACCGATACTTCCTCGATCACGTCGCAGGCTGGATCTGCGAGGTCGACCGCGGCAAGCTCCACCCGTACGAGGGCAACTACTCGACGTACCTGGAGAAGAAGGCCGAGCGCCTGGAGGTTCAGGGCAAGAAGGACCAGAAACTACAGAAGCGCCTCAAGGAGGAGCTCGAGTGGGTCCGCTCCGGGTCGAAGGCTCGACAGACCAAGAACAAGGCACGATTGGCTCGCTACGACGAGATGGCTGCCGAAGCCGAGAAGCACCGCAAACTCGACTTCGAGGAGATCCAGATCCCGACGCCGCCGCGTCTGGGCAATGTCGTCGTCGACGTCAGCCACCTCGACAAAGGCTTCGACGGTCGCGTCCTCATCAAGGATCTGTCGTTCACGCTGCCGCGCAACGGCATCGTCGGCGTCATCGGACCGAACGGTGTCGGTAAGACGACCCTGTTCAAGACGATCGTCGGGCTCGAGGAGCCGGACTCGGGCGAGGTGAAGGTCGGCGAGACGGTCAAGCTCAGCTATGTCGACCAGGGGCGCGCCAATATCGATCCAAAGAAGACCGTGTGGGAGGTCGTCTCGGACGGGCTCGACTTCATCGAGGTCGGACAGAATGAGATGCCCTCGCGCGCGTATGTCAGCGCGTTCGGTTTCAAGGGGCCCGACCAGCAGAAGCCGTCCGAGGTCCTCTCCGGCGGTGAGCGCAACCGACTCAACCTCGCGCTGACCCTGAAAGAGGGCGGCAACCTGATCCTGTTGGACGAGCCGACCAACGACCTGGACGTCGAGACTCTCGGCTCCCTGGAGAACGCACTTGAGCAGTTCCCGGGCTGTGCCGTCGTGATCTCACACGACCGGTGGTTCCTCGACCGGACGTGTACTCACATCCTCGCGTGGGAGGGCAACGTAGCAGAGGGCCAGTGGTTCTGGTTCGAGGGTAACTTCGAAGCCTACGAGGCCAATAAGGTGGAGCGCCTCGGTGCGGAAGCGGCCCGCCCGCACCGCGTGACGCACCGCAAGCTCACGCGCGACTGACGCCCAGCGCTCTAAGGTCGTCCGCGTCCCACGATTCCCCGTTCGGAGTCGGCATCCCCTTCTCGGGGATCGCCGCCGCCGAGCGGGGAATTTCGCGTCGTAGGGGCGGGATGAAAGGTCAGGGGCCGAACCCTTGCCTGGATGATACAAATGATAATAGTGTGTAACACTATGGACGGTGCTGACACTCGCATTCAGGCGGAGGGCTCGATGGCTCGCAGTGTGGTCGGCGACGACGCCACGGACGAACCGGAGCGCACGCGGCGTGGACGGCGCGGGTACGTGCCGGACTGGCGGGACACCGTGCCGACGTTGACCGTCGCCGACACTCGGATCACGATCACGACGCCGCAGCGCAAGCCCAACGACGAATACCATCGCGCCGACCTGCAGGACGCCTTCGACTTCTGGGCGGCGGCCGGGTCGGCGACGAACGTGGCCATGCAACTCGGCTGGCGCGAAGTGGCTTACGGCGTGATGGAGTCGAAGGTCGAGTCGGGCGCGCTCATGCACCACCCGTGGAAGCGGCTGCGGACCACCGCGACCTACTTGGCCGTCGCAGTCCTCGGTACGCAAGATGAGCGCGACGCATACCGAGACGCGATCAACACTGCGCATCGGCATGTGCGCGACGACGAGAACTCGCCGGTCAAATACAACGCGTTCAACCGCGAGCTCCAGATGTGGGTCGCAGCCTGCCTCTACATCGGCTTCGAAGACGCGCATGAACTCCTGCACGGGAAGATGGACGACGAGCAGGCAGAACAGTTCTACGCAGGCGCCAGCAGTCTCGGAACGACGCTGCAGGTGACCGAGGAGATGTGGCCGAGCACGCGCCGAGAGTTCGACCACTACTGGAACGCCGCGTGTGAGCGCATCTCCTACGACGAGACACAGATCCAGTTCATCAACGACCTCATCGATCTCAAGATGATCACTCCGATGCTCGGACTCCCGTTGCGCGGCCTTCTGCGCTTCCTGTCGATCGGCATGATGCCGCCGCTGTTCCGGGAGAAGATCGGCCTACGGTGGCGAGCCGTCGATCAGCGACGGTTCGCCAACCTCTTCTTGTTCGTCGGCTTCGTCAACCGGTTCCTGCCGCGCCCGCTGCGCTTCGGCAGCTTCTACTTCAACATGTCCGACCTGCGCCGCAAGATCGAGAAGAACAAGGATCTGATCTGACCGGGCCCAGCCTGCACGTCTGTCCATCTACCAGCGTGCGACCATCGAAAGGATTCTCTCCGGTGTGGAATCAGATCAGCAAGGTACTCGACCACGAGATGAAGGTGTCCGAGTTCCTCGGCGCACTGATCCTCATCGGGATCCCGTACGGGCTCGTCGGCGTCATCTGGACGCTCACCCACACGTCGCATCTGACCGACATCGACAATCCCGTGGATCAAGTCATCTCGTTCCTCGGCTCGATCGTGTGCTGGCCCGTACTGACGTTCTCGAACGTCACCATGACGTAGGGGAGCCCGCAATGATGCTTCTGGTTCGACTCATCGACGTGCTCGTCGAATTCGTGAAACTACTGGTCGGCGCTCCTGGTCTCCGGAACGTGCTTGGGCGCGTGGCGGCATGGCTTGTGCTGATCGCGGTGATCGGTGCGGTCGTCGCACTCATCGCGTGGGGAGTCTCGCTGATCCCCGAACTGATCGACCTGCTCAACGACACCCCGCCGTGACGACTGACCCGTTTCGGACCCGATCGGACTCGCTCGGCGATGTGGCCTGTCCACCTCGCCGATGCTCCGACGAGGCGGCGTCGCCCGTCGTAGGGTTGGGGCAGTCGATGAGAGGGTGTGGGCATCAGTGAGATCCGAACTCGCGGCACGCTACCGCGCAGGAGCGGGCGATGTACCGGCGGAGCAGATCGATCGCCGACTCGAACGTCACGTGGCGGTGGGGGACACCAGATCGCCGGGCGAGATCCTGGTCTCGGCGGCCCGTGCCGACGGCGGCGGGATCGACGTGCATGCGGTTCTCGACGATGTTCCGCTTCTCGTCGAGTCGATCCTTACCGCAGTCGGCGACGCAGGCTACGTGATCACGGCGATCGATCACCCGCAGTTGACCGTGGCGCGCGACGTGCAGGGCAGACTCGTGGGTCTCGACGACGACGGCATCGCCGAATCGTGGATCACCGTCGTCACCGCGCCGGAGTCCGACGCCGATCTGACTGCGCTCGAATCGTCGGTGGCTTCAGCGGCGTCTCTGGCGATGTCGGTCCGCGACGACACCGCGACGATGCGTGCCCGGCTCACCGACGTCACCGCGGCGATCGCCGACCACGGAGCCGCCGCCGAGGACGTGCGAATCCTGGAATGGTTCGCGTCGCGAGGGAACTTCGTCGGCGTCGGATACCGTGCTGCGACAATCGATCCGGACGGCGGTGAGGTCCTCGGAGTGTGGCGGGCCAGAGCGACTCATCGTCCGACTCCGTTGACGGCGGACTCCGGCGTCGACGTCGACCGGGCGTGGCTGCCGACCGGCCTCTTGCGCGGTCAGTTCCCGACCCTCCTGCGCGTCACCGACGGCGGCGTGGAGCACCAGTTCCTCGGGATCATCACCGGGGCGGGGGCGCACCAGTCGATCCACGACATCCCCGGCGTGCGCGTCACGACTGCTCGGGTGCTCGACGGGCTCGGCTTCACCCAGGAATCGTACGGCGGTACGGCCGCCGTCGACCTGCTCCAGGCGTTCCCAATCGTCGAACTGTTCGCCGCCGACGCCGACGATCTCACCGCGCGCGTCGGCGAACTCCTCGACGCACAGGCTGCACGCACCCCGCGGTTCCAGGTCCGTCCTGGAGTCGACGGGCACACGGTGTCGGCCATGGTGTTCATGGCCAGAGAGGTGTATTCGACGGCCGTCCGCATCCGGCTCACGGAGATCATCAAGGCCGCTCACGGTGGCCAGGAGACCGAGTTCGCGACACGCTTGTCGCAGTCGCCGCTCGCCCAACTGCAATTGCTCATGCACGTCCCACACCCAGTGGTCCTCGACGACGCCGAGGGCGTCTCCTGTCAGCGACAGCTCGCAGACGCAGTCCGCACCTGGGACGACAAGGTACGTGATCACGCCGCTGCGGACGCGGCGTCCCTCTCCCTGCTGCAACATGTGTCCGAGCGTTATCGGGACGGCCGCGACCCCGCCGCTGCCGCGGCCGACCTACCGATCGCGGCGTCGCTCGAGGCAGGCGACATGGACGTGCGGGTCGACATACATGAGGGGGGAGGATCCTCCGATGTCGACGACGTCTGGACGTTCACGCTGTACCTGTGCGACAGGGAAGCGGCACTCACCGATGTGCTTCCGGTGCTGCAGAGCCTCGGTCTGACCGTCGTCGACGAGCACCCGTACACGATCGACCGCCCGGCCGGGCCCGCCGTCCGGGTCTACGAGTTTACTGTGACACCCGCTCCCGGCATCGACGCCGACCGCACGCTCGACCTGCCCGCTCGCGTGGCCGACGCGTTCGAGCAGATGTGGCTCGGTCACGCGGACGTCGACCGCCTCGGAGAACTCGTGCTCCGCACCGGTCTCACCGCACGGTGGGTGGCGATGCTCCGCGTCTACGCGCGGTACTTGGGGCAGTGCGGGTTCGGGTACAGCCTCTCGCACATCGCAGGAGTGCTCGGCGATCAGCGCACCGCGACCGAGGCGCTCGTCGACCTGTTCGCCGCGTCGTTCGACCCCGACGGCCTCGACGATGCACGGCGCGACGAGGCATCCGAGCGGCTCGACGCACAGATCGCGGCGATCCTCAGCCTCGACGCCGATCGCGTCGTATCGGCGTTCGCGGCACTCGTCCGCGCGACGCTGCGCACCACGTTCTACACCGAGTCCGACGGGTGGACCCGCCCGACGATCGCGGTGAAGCTGCAAACCGGCGATGTCCCGCAGGCACCGCAACCGCGTCCGAAGTACGAGATCTTCGTGCACTCACCGCTGGTGGAAGGCGTTCACCTGAGGTTCGGCGACGTGGCGCGGGGCGGGCTCCGGTGGTCCGACCGGTTGGAGGACTTCCGCACGGAGGTTCTCGGCCTGGTCAAAGCGCAAGCCGTCAAGAACGCGGTGATCGTTCCGGTCGGCGCGAAAGGCGGCTTCGTCGTCCGCCGCGGGCCGGCGAATCGCGACGAGGCGATCGAGTGCTACCGCGCTTTCATCGCCTCGCTGCTGCAGGTGACCGACGACCTCGACACGGCGACTGGAGCCGTCGTCGCCCCCGCCCGGGTGGTGTGCCGCGACGGCGACGACCCGTACCTGGTGGTCGCCGCAGACAAGGGGACCGCGTCGTTCTCCGACATCGCCAACGAAGTGTCCGCGCACTACGGGTTCTGGTTGGGCGACGCGTTCGCCTCCGGCGGATCGGTCGGCTACGACCACAAGGCGATGGGCATCACCGCGCGTGGTGCGTGGGAGTCGGTGAAGCGGCACTTCCGCGAGATGGACGTCGACGTGCAGTCGCAGGACTTCACCGCGGTCGCCGTCGGTGACATGAGCGGCGACGTCTTCGGAAACGGGATGCTGGCGTCCCGTCACACTCGGCTGGTCGGCGCGTTCGACCACCGTCACGTATTCGTCGACCCCGAACCGGACGCCGAGTCGTCGTACGACGAACGTGACCGGTTGTTCCGAATGCAGCGATCGTCGTGGGCCGACTACGACACGTCGCTCATCTCGCCTGGCGGCGGGGTGTGGCCGCGTGACGTGAAGTCGATCCCGATCAGCCCGCAGATGCGTGTCGCCCTGGGACTGGCCGACGACGTCGTCGAACTCGAGCCGCCCGAACTGATCCGAGCCGTGCTCCTGGCTCCGGTGGACCTGCTATTCAACGGCGGTATCGGCACCTACGTGAAGGCGACCGACGAGGCCGACGCCGAGGTCGGCGACAAGGCCAACGACCCGATCCGCGTGACCGGTGCGCAGCTGCGCGTCAAGGTGGTCGGGGAGGGCGGCAACCTCGGAGTGACCGAGCACGGACGCATCGAAGCGGACCTGTCCGGGGTGCGGATCAACAGTGACGCCATGGACAACTCGGCGGGCGTCGACTGCTCGGACCACGAGGTCAACATCAAGGTGCTGCTGGATTCGCAGATCGCGTCCGGAGCACTCGAGGAAGCTGACCGTGTCGACTTCCTGGAGTCGATGACCGGCGAAGTCGCCGAACTCGTCCTCGCCGACAACATCGCGCAGAACGCCGAGTTGGGATTGGCGCGGGCCACCGCCGACGATGACGTCGAGCAGCACGCTCGGCTCCTCGGCGAGCTCGCTGATGGTGGAGTCGACCTGGATCTGGAGGCACTGCCGCATCCTCGACAGTTGCGTGCACGTCGCAACGGCGAACTCGGCCGCGGACTGACCAGCCCCGAGTTGGCGACGACGATGGCACACGTCAAACTCCAGACCAAAGGCCGCCTGCTGGCGACGAGCCTTCCGGACAACGACGTGCTCACTCCACTCGCGGCCGAGTACTTTCCGCAGGCGATTCGGAAACGATTCCCCGAAGGGGTCGCCGACCATCGGCTGCGTCGGGAGATCGTCACGACCTGCCTGGTGAACCGGGTCGTCGACGACGGTGGAATCGGACACTTGCTGTCGATCCAGGAGTCGACCGGCGCGGACACCGGTGAAGGCGCTAGGGCATTCGTCGTCGCCGACGGTGTGTTCGGGATCACGGGCCTGATCGATGCGATCCGCGAGCAGCCGGTGCCTGCGAACGTCGGCGACGATATGACGCGTCGCGTCCGCCGGCTGCTGGCGACCTCGTCACGGTGGCTGCTGGCGCACCGACCGCAGCCGCTGGCGATCGCCGCGGAGATCACGCGCTACCGCGATGTCGTCGACTCGGCGTCGGATCTCGGCGGATGGCTGCGTCGCGACGACGAGGACCCCGTCGAACAGGCGTATCGAGAGGCCGGAGTCGATCCCGCAGTGGCCCGTGCCGTTGCCGAGAGCGAACACCGGGTACATCTGCTTGACGTCCACGACATCGCCGACATCGCCGACCGGGACCGGTCGGAAGTGGGGGAGTTGCTGTTCGCAGTGCTCGATCACTTCGGCATAGCCCGACTCCTCGCCGCTGTCGACGGACTCGATCACGGCGACCGGTGGCATCTGCTCGCGCGGGTCGCACTCCACGACGACCTGCTGACCGTGCTTCGCGGGCTGACCGATTCGATCCTGTCGATGAGCGAGACGGACGAGTCGCCGAGCGAGAAGATCGCGGAGTGGTCGGCAGGCCGGACGGCGCTGCTATCTCGCGCCGGCGCGACTCTCGACGACCTGACCGCGGCAGCGCGCTGGGACATCGCCACCCTGTCGGTGGCGGTGCGCGCGTTGCGTAGTGTGATCGGGTGAGTCGATGAGGGGAGTCTGGTTCAGTGGATCAACAGGGCGCACAGCCTGACCGGCGATTGTTCGACGACGACGGGCATCGCACCGACGACGGATACGTCGTCACAGTGCCGGTCCGGTGGTCGGATATGGACGTGTTCGCGCACGTGAATCACGCACGGATGGTGACGCTTCTTGAAGAGGCGCGGATCCCGTGGCTGTTCTACGACGACAAGCCGACGGCACTCATGCGTCGCGGCTGCCTCGTCGCCGACCTGCACGTGAAGTATCAGGGACAGATCCGCCACGACGAGTCGCCGATCTCGGTGACGATGTACGTGCAGCGGTTGCGGGCAGTCGACTTCACCGTCGGTTACGAGGTCCGCACTTACGGTGCCGAACCCGGCTCCAAGCCGGCCGTCGTGGCGAGCACCCAACTAGTCTCCTTCGACATCGATACACAGCGGCCCCGCCGGATGACGCCGGAGGAGAAGAGGTATCTAGCTGAGTTCGTGCGGTCGTGACCGCACAAGGCCGCGGACTCTCGCCCTACCGAGCGTCGGACCGGTCAGACGTCTCGGCGTTCGTGGCGCGCGCGCGACGAGCCGACGAAGGGGGTGTGCTGCGTGTGCACGAACGGGACGACGCCCGCGTCGGTCTGTGGGTTCGGACCGGATTCGACGTCCTCGCAACGCGATCGGTGTTCGGCACGGTGACCCCGAACGACGTCGTCGCCGACGCCGCAGCGATCGCGGCGTCATTGGCCGCAGGCGATGAGGTGCTCGATGTCGGGACCATGCCAACGATCGCCTGGCAGGGTGCACTGCCCGGAGCGGCCGGATTCGTGCACGTCGACGACGTGCCGGCGCGCGAGGTCATCGACCTGGCTCGACGTGGAGCCGACGTCGCCCGTGACGAGTCCGGCGCACTCGGGATGGCGTCGTCGCTTCTCGATCAGAACGTGTTGTCGGTGAGCGGCGGCGACGTGAGCGTCGATGTGACCATGCGCGCAGTATTCGCGCTGACCTCGATGGGCTTCGTCCGTGACGCTGCAGGCCACGAGATCACCGGCGAATCGCCGGTCGACGCGATCGCACCCGACGAGCCTGTCCGTGTTCGGGCATCATCGGCATGGCTGCGTCTGGACGCTCGCTTCGGATCGGTCTACCGACGCCGAAATGTGTTGAGCCTCAACGTCGGCTGAGGCCGCCGCCACCGGTCGAGACCTGACACGCCGGTCGAGCGGAGTCGAGACCCTGCCACCACGTTGGTCGAGCCACCACGTTGGTCGAGCCACCACGTTGGTCGGGCCACCGCGTTGGTCGGGCCACCGCGTTGGTCGGGCCACCGCGTTGGTCGGGCCACCGCGTTGGTCGAGCCACCACGCTGGTCGAGCGGAGTCGAGACCGAAAGTTTCGGTCTCGACTTCGCTCGACCAGCAGCGGGGGTCTCGACTTCGCTCGACCAGCAGC
>NZ_JBQEDL010000031.1:0-10883 GCF_052106715.1 Gordonia sp. (in: high G+C Gram-positive bacteria) | reverse complement strand
AGCGAGGGTCTCGACTTCGCTCGACCGGCAGCGAGGGTCTCGACTTCGCTCGACCAGCAGTGGGGGTCTTCGACGTCGGTCGACCAGCGGGTGGTGGGGAGAACGTCAGATGAGCCAGGCGGCAGTGTTCGGCGGGAGCAGTCCGTTGTCGAGCGGAGTGCTGACCAACAGGACTTGGCCGGGAGGCAGCGGAACCGGCTCAGCCGACGCATTCATCGCGCAGATCAGGCCGCCGGAACGGCGGAACGCGATGCAGCCCTCCGGTGCGCCGTACCATTCGACCGTGTCACCGGAGAACTCTGGCCGCGCGTACCGCAACTCCAACGCTTGCCGGTAGAGCGACAGCGTGGAGAAGATGTCCTCCAACTGAGCTTCGACGGTCAGCCCGGCCCAGTCTGCGGGGATCGGGAGCCACGTGTCGGTACTCGTACTGAATCCGAACGGCGGCTCGCTGCCCTCCCACGGCATCGGCACCCGGCAGCCGTCGCGTCCGCGATCGGTGTGGCCCGAGTTCTCCCACACCGGATCGACGAGGGCGTCGTCCGGGAGATCGGCGTTCGGGAGGCCGAGTTCGGCTCCGTTGTAGATGAAGACGGTGCCCGGCAATGCCAACTCGACCATGACCATCGCGCGGGCACGCAGTGCGCCGACCGCGAGCGCCTGACCGTCGGTGAGGTCCGGCCCCGCGGGGGCGGGCGCGTATCGGGTCACCTCGCGCGGCACGTCGTGGTTCGAGAGCGTCCACGTGGGGACGGCACCGACCGAGGACGTCGCGGCGAGCGACTCGGTGATCGCCTCCCGGATGTGGTCGGCGTTGAAGTCGACGGTGGCCAGCCGGAAGTTGAATCCCAGATGCAGTTCGTCGCGGCGCACGTATTGGGCGAACGCGTCGTTGGACGACACCCACACCTCGCCGATGTTCGCGGTGCCCGGGTACTCGTCCATCACAGCGCGGATCTCGCGGTGGATAGCGTGGACTCCCGGATCGTTGAAACGCGGATCGTCGTCCGTGTGGCGGAGGATCTCCACTGATTCGGTCATATCGGGGAGTCCTGCGGGTTTGGCCATCCCGTGTGAGACGTCGATCCGGAATCCGTCGATGCCGCGATCGAGCCAGAACCGCATCGTGGTGCGAAGGTCGTCGAGGACCTCCGGGTCGTCGAAGTTCAGGTCTGGCTGTTGCGGTGCGAACAGGTGCAGGTACCACTGCTCGGGGGTACCGTCCTCGTCGATGACTCGACTCCATGCTGGCCCGCCGAACACACTCGTCCAGTTGTTCGGCGGCTGCGAGCCGTCGTCGCCGAGCCCGTCGCGGAAGAAGTAGCGCTCGCGTTCGCGGCTTCCTGGGCCCGCAGCCAACGCTTGAGCGAACCACTCGTGCTGGTCACTCGTGTGGTTGGGCACTAAGTCCATGGTTACTCTGATGTCGCGGTCGTGAGCCTCCGCGACCAGCTTGTCGAAGGCGGCGAGGTCGCCGAAAACCGGATCGATGTCGCGCGGATCGGCGACGTCGTATCCGTGGTCGACCATCGGCGACCGCATGATCGGCGATAGCCAGATCGCGTCGACGCCGAGGAGTTCCAGGTAGCCGAGCTTGTCGGTCACCCCTGCGAGGTCGCCGACACCGTCGCCGTTCAAGTCCGAGAACGATCGCGGATACACCTGATAGACGACGGCGTTGCGCCACCAGTCGCCTGTGGGCCCGGAATTGGTCACGTACTGTTCGCTCACCGTCGCGATTCTTCCATATTCGTCACAGTGGACTGTTGATCAACGAGTTCGCGGCCATCTCCATATAGCCGAGCAGCTGCGCCCGATGCTCGTCGTCGAGGACGTCGGGCTCGATGGAACCGATCGCGATCGTCATACAACGCAGCCACGCATCGCGTTCGATCGGACCGACGTGGTACGGCATGTGCCGCATCCGGAGCCGGGGGTGTCCGCGCTCGTCGGAGTAGGTGTGCGGGCCGCCCCAGTACTGTTCGAGGAACATGCGGAGCCTGTGCTCGGCCGGGCCGAGGTCGGCTTCGGGGTACATCGGGCGCAGGATCTCGTCGTCGGCCACCTCTTGGTAGAAGCGCGCGGTGATCCGCGCGAACGTGTCGTGGCCGCCGACCTCGTCGTAAAAGGTGCTCACGTGGCCATTGTCCACGATCGTCGCGAGTGCGCACGGATTGGCCGCAACCGCCTACGACGCTCTGTAGGCCCTATGGGGACAACTCGGGGACGGTGCGATAAATTGGTCTTCAATGATCTGCACACGGCAGGTCGTATGCGCTTTTTCAATTCAGGCGCGAGTCGAAAGGGTGGGGTGTGGACCAGCTTCTTGTCCCCGTCGGAATGACGGTCGTCGTACTGTGCGTGATCTCAGTGATCCTCTGCGTCGTGTCGATGGCGTTTTCGTGGAGCGTCAAACGCCCGCAACCGAAGGAATACACGCTCGATCAGCGGTGGGATCGCGGTGCACAACTGCTTTCCGCGACCGAGATCGATCCGATGACGCTCGCCCGGCACACCGAGCCGGGCGACACAGAGGGAGGATCTGCACGTGGCAAGTGGTGACATCGCACAGGTCGACGCCGGATCGCTGCCGATCGGTTCCGCCGTCACGTCGAGTGGGCGCGTCTCCGCAGCCCTGTGGCCGAGAAAGGGTTTCGACACTCCGCCGTTCACGCGCGACCAGTTGATTCTGCTCGACGACACGCTGAAGGAGACTAGCGAGGCCGCCCTCGTGCGTTTCTCGGTCTTCATCGGCGATCTCGGCGCCGACCCGGTCGAAGGGGCACGTGCTGCGCTCGCCGAAGCTCCCGAGCCCTATAACGGTGCGCTGATCGCCGTCTCGCCCAACACGCGTGACGTCGCAGTCGTGTCCGGTTCGGACGTTGCGGGTCGCGTCAACGACCGCGTCGCCGAACTCGGTGTGCAGGCTGCATTGTCCGGATTCAAGCAGGGCGACCTGATCGACGGACTGGTCTCGGCGCTGCGCGTGATGGCGACTGCCGTCGCACGCCCATAAGTCATGCGCCGGTAGTTCACTGACTACGACTGAGTTCACCGACTACGACTGTGGCCCCCGACCTTTCCGGTCGGGGGCCACAGTCGTAGCCGTCCGGTCGACTATCCCTGGGCGGAGTCGAAGGCGCGGGCCCGCATGGCGCGCCGCGCCGAGTCACGGCCCTCCACGATCAGCCTGCGCAACGCTGCCGGGAGATCACCGGCGAGAAGTGTGTCGGCGGCCGCGATCGCGTCGTCGGTGAGGTCCCAACTCGGGTACAGGCCGATGACGACGGTCTGCGCGACCTCGCTCGTTCGGCGTGACCACACGTCGACGATCGAGTCGAAGTAGCGGTGCGTGAACGGGGTGAGAAGCGCCGACTGCCCCGCACGGGTGATGCCCTCGACGATGGCGCGGACCGTCACATTGGGGACGTCGTCGTCGGTGAACGCTGTGGTCCATGCGGACTGCTTGGCCTCGGGGGTCGGGAACGCGGCACGTGCGGCCGCCGCATGCCGGGCTCCTGCTGCGGTGTTATCGCGCTGCGCTTCGGCTGCGATCACCGCGTCGTCGATGCTGCCGCGCGTCGCGAGGGCCTTGACCAGGCGCCACCGCAGTTCGTCGTCGACGACGAGGCCGTCCAACCCGACCGACGACGGTGCATCGCCGTCCAGGAGTGAACGCAGGATCGGCTGCTGGTCGTCGGTCGTGACTCCGGCGAGAAGTGTGTTGACGAACGCCAACTGGTGATCGGATCCGGCCTGGGCGTCGCGAGCCAGTTCGAGGAGACGGTCGGCGAACTGCGGCCACCCCGTCGTCGCCGCCCAGTTCGGAGCCGCGTACGCCTCGAGAGCGGTCGTCGCCTGCATGAGGACACGCTGTACGACACCGACCTCGGTCTCCGACGCGATGCCGCGGCTGACGAGTTCGACGAAGTCCCGGGCGCTCATCTCGGCTTGGCGGGTCATCTCCCAGGCCGCCGACCACACGAGCGTGCGCGGCATCGAGTCCTCGATGTCGCCGATCCGAGCGGTCGCCGTCGCCAGCGACTCTGGATCCAGCCGGACCGAGGCGTACGTCAGGTCGTCGTCGTTGAGCAGGATCAGCGTGCCTCGGTGTTTGCCCACGAGCGCGGGCACCTCGGTGCGCGCCCCGTCGACGTCGAGTTCCACCGATTCGGTCCGCACCAGGCGGCCGGTGTCATTCGGTGCGTATACGCCGATGCGCATCCGGTGCACTCGCGTCTCGCCTGCGCCCGGCGCAGCGCCGTCCTGCAGGACGGCGAACGACGTGATGAGTCCGTCGGCGTCGGTGTGGAGTTCGGGCCGCAGCACGTTGATGCCGGTGGTCTTGAGCCACTGGCCGCCCCAGTCGGACAGGTCGCGGCCGGATGCCTTCTCCAGTGCGCCCAACAGGTCGGCGAACGTGGCGTTGCCGAAACGGTTGGCCGCGAAGTAGTCGCGCAGCCCGGCCAGGAACGGGTCGAGCCCGACGTACGCGACGAGCTGTTTGAGGACCGAGGCCCCCTTCGCGTAGGTGATGCCGTCGAAGTTGACCTCGACCGCCGCGATGTCGGGGATGTCCGCCGCGATCGGATGAGTCGACGGCAGCTGATCCTGGCGGTACGCCCACGACTTCTCGACGTTCGCGAACGTGGTCCACGCGTTCGTGTACTCGGTGGCCTCCACCTGGGACAGGACTGAGGCGAACGTCGCGAACGACTCGTTGAGCCATAGGTCGTCCCACCACGTCATGGTGACGAGGTCGCCGAACCACATGTGCGCCATCTCGTGCAGGACGGTCTCGGCACGTCGTTCATACAAGTAGCGGGTAACGCGAGACCGGAAGACGTAATCCTCCAAGAAGGTGACCGCTCCCGCGTTCTCCATGGCGCCGGCATTGAACTCGGGGACGAACAACTGGTCGTACTTGCCGAACGCGTACGGCACCCCGAAGGTGCGGTGGTAGAAACCGAACCCCTGCTTGGTCTCGGTGAACAACCGCTCGGCGTCCATGAACTCTGCGAGTGAGGCGCGGCAGTACAGCCCGAGTGGGATGGTGCCGTGCTCATCGGTGTACTCGTCGGTCCACTTCGCGTACGGGCCTGCGATCAGCGCGACGAGGTACGTGCTGATCAACTCGGTTGTCGCATAGCGGTGGACGAGGCCGCCCGACGGTGCGGACTCGGGTTCGCCGACAGGCGCGCCGTTGGTAATGACCTGCCAGGCCGACGGAGCGGTCACCGTGGTGGTGAAGCGGGCCTTCAGGTCGGGTTGATCGAAACATGCGAACATACGCTTCGCGTCTGCGGTCTCGAACTGGGAGTACAGGTACACGGCGCCGTCCGCCGGATCGACGAAGCGATGCAGACCTTCGCCGGTGTTCGAGTACTCGCACTCGGCGACGATCCGTAGGTTGTTCTCGGCGGCGAGGTCGGGGAGGGCGAGGCCGACGGACTCGTCATACCCGGTCACGTCGAGTTCGACGCCGTTGAGTGTCGCCGACAGGATGCGGGGAGCGATCAGATCGATGAAGGTCGACGCTCCCTCCGTCGCCCGGAAGGTGACGGTGGTCGACGACGAGAACGTGGTCTCGCCCGGGCCGCCGGACCCGTCAGTCAGGTCGAGGTCGACGATGTACTCGTCGACGTTGAGAAGTGCTGCGCGCTGCTGCGCCTGGTCACGTGTCAGATTCGGTGCGCTCACCCGGCCCACTCTAGTGATCGACGGCGTACTGCGTGGGACGGGGCGACGACGTCCGTGGCTGGATGCGGCACACAGTGGTTGAATCGAGGTATGGCTGAAAATGATCGCGTTGACTTCTGGTTCGACCCCTTCTGCCCGTGGTGCTGGATCACCTCGCGCTGGATCCTCGAGGCGGCGCAGGTACGCGCCCTCGACGTCCGCTTCCACATCATGAGCCTGGCGGTTCTCAACGAGGGCAAGGACATCCCGGATTCGTACCGTGAGATGTTGAAAGATGCGTGGGGGCCGGTCCGGGTACTCGCCGCCGCACAGTCGCGCCACGGCGACGAGGTGCTCGCACCGCTGTACGCCGCGATGGGGACCGAACTTCACAACAAGGACAACAGGGATGTCCCGTCTGTCGTCGCCATCGCACTGGCCGCCGCCGGACTGGAACCCGACCTCGCCGAGGCGGTCGACGCGACCGAGTTCGACGAGGCGATCCGCGCGAGCCACCACGAGGGTATGGACAAGGTCGGCGACGACGTCGGGACTCCGACCATCCATGTCAACGATGTCGCGTTCTTCGGTCCGGTGCTCTCGCGTATTCCGCGCGGTGAGGACGCGGGCAAGGTGTGGGACGGCGTCGTCGCACTCGCGTCGTACCCACACTTCTTCGAACTCAAGCGTAGCCGGAACGAAGATCCGGCTTTCGACTGAGAATGAACGATCGGCGGTCGGCCCGCATACGGGCCGACCGTCAGTACGTCCGTGTCTCGGACAGCTCGTTCGGCAGTGAGCCTTCGGCGACCTGAGCCGGTGCGTGCGGGGCGGGAATCGCGGTGACGTGCCCGCTGCCGGTGCCGCGGACGAAGGTCCGGGGCCGGAAGAGGATGGCGCCGCTTCGGGTGCGGTCGCGCAATGCGGCCGCCCGCCAGGTCAACACCGGATGGGACGACAGCGCGTTCACGACGGTGATGAAGAACCCACGTTCGTGGACGGCGCGATCGGCGAACTGGTCGAAGTCGATGGCGCTGAGCAAATACTTGCCCGAAGACAGGAGCCCGATCATCGGGGCCGCACCGTCCGGCCTCGAGTAGTAGCCGTAGTTGTCTGCCGTGTATTCCTGCGCACGTGACAGCAGCGAACCGAAGATCGGCACGCTCATGATCAGGCTGCTGAACAGTTGACGCCAGTACGACGTGTGGCCGGCCGCGATATGTCCGACTTCGTGGCCGATCACGAACTTCAGGGCCTCCGGGCTACGAGCCCGCCCACCCACTTCGAACAAGTCGGAGTAGACGACGATGTATCGGCGGAAGCCGTGACCGGACGCGAACGCGTTGACCTGACCGTTGCCGTTCATCACGTAGGCGTCGGGTACGTACTCCATCCCGTATCGGGCGGCGGCCTCGACGACGATCGCGAACGCGTCGGGGAACTGCGTCGGCGTCACCTGGACGGCATTGGCTCGCATGCTCGCGTAGCCCAGTCCGCGTCCGAGGAACACGAGGACCGGCAGGACGAGCGGAATCAGCAGGAACTGGCTGATCATCCCGAGTGCCACAAGTGTGATGACCACTGCGTACGCGGCGAGCGACGCGAGGACAGCTATCACAAGGACGGGTATCTCCCAAGGGTGCCGACGCGGCGCGCGGGCGTACAGGGCAGGCGACTGCCAGACCGTGTCCGGGCCGATCGGCGCAGGTTCGACTGGGACGACGGAGTCATCGACGTCGGGCACCGAGGGGATGGGTGCGCCTGGCAGGCGGGTGCGGGGGATCGGTTCAGCGTTCTCCACCCTTCCAAACTATAGTGACGCCATGCGCATCTACCTCGGGGCCGATCATGCTGGATTCGAACTGAAAAACCAGATCGCCGAACATCTCACGTCCGCAGGGCACGACGTCGTCGACTGCGGTGCTCACGAATACGACGCAGTCGACGACTACCCGGCGTTCTGTGTCGCAGCGGCCGAGCGTGTCGTCGCCGATCCGGGCAGCCTCGGCTTCGTGCTGGGCGGGAGCGGAAACGGCGAGCAGATCGCGGCGAACAAGGTGAAGGGCGCGCGCTGCGCTCTCGCATGGAGCGTGGAGACCGCTCAGCTCGCCCGGCAGCACAACAACGCGCAGTTGATCGGCATCGGTGGACGTATGCACACCACCGAGGAGGCCCTCGCGATCGTCGACGCCTTCATCAGCACCGAGTGGTCCGACGAGGCGCGCCACCAGCGTCGCATCGACATCCTCGCCGAGTACGAGACCACCGGCGTCGCGCCGGACCTCCCCGAGCCGCCGCGTTGACCCGGTAGGGGCAGTCGTGCCCGAGGGCCACACCCTCCACCGTCTTGCGCGGCGACAGCAGCGGTACTTCGGCGGACAGCGGGTCCGCGTGAGCAGTCCGCAGGGACGGTTCTCCCAGGAGGCAGGTCTCCTCGACGGACTGGTGTTCCGACGCGCCGAGGCGTGGGGTAAACATCTGATCCACCGGTACACCCCCGGTCGGCGAGGCCCGGTCGACGGCGGCTACATGGTGCACGTTCATCTCGGCATCTACGGCGCCTTCAGCGAGGAGCCGATTCCGATGGCTTCGCCCGTCGGGCAGGTCAGGATACGGATCGAAGGCTCGGACGTCGGCACGGACCTTCGTGGACCCGCTGCGTGCGAGTTGTACACGCCTGCTGACCTCGATGCACTGGTCGCCAGACTCGGCCCGGATCCGTTGCGCAGCGACGCCGATCCGGAGCGGGCGTGGCGGGCGATCTCGACGTCGCGGCGTGCGATCGGGGCGCTTGTGATGGACCAGAAGGTTCTCGCCGGAGTCGGCAACGTCTACCGTGCCGAGGTGCTCTTCCGAGCGGGCATCGATCCACACCGGCCGGGAACGACGATCACTCGCACCGAGTTCGACGACCTGTGGGCCGACCTCTTGCTCCTCATGCCGATCGGGGTTCGTCGCGGCAAGATGCACGTCATCCGGCCCGGCGACGATCACGGCGCGCCTTCGTACGCGGCCGATCGACCGCGAACCTATGTCTATCGGAGGGCGAGGGAACCGTGTCGTGTGTGCGGGACCCCGATCGTTTGGCAGGAGATGGAAGCGCGAAACCTGTTCTGGTGCCCGACCTGTCAGTCCTGACCCTGCTCTTGCCTGACATCGCTCGGCCCGACATCTCAGGACGCGCTCAGGGTTTGGGCGGGGATCTGTCAGAGTCGAGGTGCACGATGGACAGCATGAAGCAGGGTTGCGCACCGATCACCGTCTTGGCAGTCGGCGGTACCGGCGAGTCGCATCCTGGGGACGATCGCACCGAGGTCACCGGGATGCTCGCTGCCGTCACCCGGGTGCTCGACCACCGATTCACCAGTCGCTGGGTGGGGTATCCGTCCGCGTATGGGCCGACGGCGGGCCGAGACGGCATGGCGTATGTCGACAGCGTGGCGTGCGGCGTGGCTGCTCTCGCGCGGGCGGTGCGCGCCGCAGACGGTCCGGTGATGCTCATCGGGTATTCGCAGGGCGCCGCCGTCATTCGCATCTTCCTGGCGCATCCGGCGTCGTCGACGCTCGTCGGGCGCGTGCTTGCCGTCGGGTTCGTCGCCGACCCCCATCAGCCGCCCGGCGTCGTCGAGGGCTGTACAGGCTGGGGCGTCGCAGGGCCGGGCGCAGAGGTGCCCGGTGCGGTGCCCGCGTGCTGGGTCGGCGTGCCGGACGACGTCATCTGCAACGCATCCGACGACTCATTGATCCGCGACGTCGCCGACCTCACCGACTCACTGTCGGCTCTGCACGTTCGACGCTGGATCGCCGACATGTGGGCCGCCGTCCTTTCTCGCCGGATGCAGAACGCGCAGCGAACCTCCGTCACCCCGCGCCAGTGGCGTCGCGATGCGCATCGCCTTCGCGCGGCGTTTCGCGAGGTGCGTGGCTACCTGCCGTCGACCATCGGGGTCGGCGGATGGCGACTGACCAATGTCGGCGGCGGTCGGCACGTCTCCTATGACGGCGAGCCGTACCGGCATGCACCGCTGACCGACCCAGACCTGACCGGTTGCCAGATGCTCGCCCAGTGGATGCAAGTCGAGGCGACCATGCACCGATCGAACGTCGCACTCGTCGCCTGAGACCCGCGGCCGGAGCGGATGAAGACACCTACCGACGAGACCGGGCCCCTACCGACTGATTGTCGGAAGGGGCCCGGTCGACATCGGGTGATGTCGTGGCTGACTAGTCGCCGGTGTACTTGCCGCCGACGGTGCCCTGCACCACGATCGGGGTTCCGCGTCCGACATTGTCGAACACCCACTTACCGTTCTCGGTGCTCACGTTCAGGCAGCCGTGGCTGGCGTTCGAGACGCCCTGCTGAGCGACCGACCACGGTGCGGCGTGGATGAAGATGCCGTCCCAGGACATGCGCGTCGCGTACTCGACGTACGTGCGGTAGCCCTCGGGCGAATCGACCGGGACACCGTACGTGGACGAGTCCATGTACATGTCGCGGTATTTCTCCTTGGTGTGGTAGACGCCGTTGGCGGTCGGGTGGTCGTTCGTACCCATCGAGGTCGGCATCTGCTTGATGAACTTGCCGTCCTTCCACCAGTAGACCTGGTGTGTGCGGTCCGATGCGAGAGCCACGTAGCCGGTCTCGGACTTGACGTTCGGCATCGCCGGAACGGCCGGCTTGTCCGGAGTCGTCGACTTTGGGCTGGGCTTGGGCTTCGGCTTCTGCTTCGTCTCCGGGCTCGGCGGCGTCGGCAGGTTCGGAACCTTCGGGAGCTCGGGAACCTCGACCGGCGGGAGGCCCGGGATCACGGTGACAGGCGTCGCACTGGCGACGGCGGGTACACCGGCGCCGAGGGCCGCCACGCTGACAGCGATGGCGGTCAGGCGAGCAGCACGGCTCGCACTCTTGTTCTTGAACACGTCGTCTCTACCTTCGTTTCGTCGTAACGACACGCCACCCCCGTGGACGCTCGGGGATCATCGTTACACAACCGTTGCCTGAGCGCCAACTGAAAACGCCGGACAAATAGTCCGGTACGCCTGTTGTATGACGTATCGGGGAGTGATTCTCGTCTCGTACCTGTTACTCATGGTACGACAGGGGCCTTGAGGGGTTCTTGATAGGTGCCGGTGGTGTGTTGCTGGCAGGGTGCTCGCCCCGAACTCGAGCGCATACAACCAATCAGGGCCGCCCTCGCAGAATG